>SSFI01000036.1 GCA_008015325.1 Rheinheimera sp. | reverse complement strand
GGAGTCAGAGCTGTTTGGTCATGCGCGCGGTGCTTTTACCGGCGCGGTCAGCAGCCGGGAAGGGCTGTTCCAGGCCGCGGAAGGCGGTACGTTGTTCCTCGATGAAATTGGCGATATGCCGCTGCCGATGCAGGTCAAACTGCTGCGGGTGTTGCAGGAAGGCACTTTTTATCCGGTCGGTGGCCGCGAGCAGAAAAAAATTGATATTCGGCTGGTATCTGCCACCAATGCGCAGTTGCCCGAACTGGTGAAGCAAGGCCGTTTTCGCGAAGACTTGTATTACCGTATCAAAGGCATCACGCTGGAAACGCCAGCGCTGGATGAACGACGCGAAGATATTCCGCTGCTGATCCAGCATTTTTTACAGCAAATCGCTGCAAAGTCAGCACAAAACGTTCAGTTGTCGGCACCAGCACTGCAATGGTTTTTAGCAAGGCCCTGGCCGGGCAATGTACGTGAACTGCGCAATACGCTGGAAAGTGTGGTGGCGATAGCCCGTCACGGCGTGGTGCAGCTGGCCGATATTCAGCTGCTGCATCTGGATGCGCAGGAGTCTGATTTTGCTGACGTGCAGTTACCGCCAGGCAGTTCGCTGGATGAACAGGTGCGCCAGCTGGAAATTCGTTTATTAAGCGAAGCGCTGACCACCCATCAGGGCAATCGCAGCCAGGCCGCGCGTCAGCTCGGTTTGTCGCGGCAGGGCCTGCTGAAAAAAATTGAACGTTACGGCCTGCAACAGATGGGGCAGACCGATTGACGTTGCAGAATCAACCGGCAAATACCGGCTCCAGCAGCTGCAGGGTGCCAGCCCCTGCATCAAGTCGCACTTTGGCGCCAACAGGTAAAATGAACTGACGCTTCAGATGACCAATCATGGCACCCCGATAAGCCGGGATCTTCAGTGGTAAGACATAATCTTGCAGAATTTGGTCCAGCGTCAGGTTGCCGTAGCCATTTTCTGGCTCACAGTCTGTACATTCGCCAAAAACCAGGCCTTTGATGTGCTGCAGCGTGCCGTTTAGCGCCAGGGTGCTGAGCATACGGTCAATACGGTATGGTGCTTCGGCAATATCTTCGATAAACAGGATTTTGTCGCGGCAATCCGGAAAATAAGGCGTGCCGGATAATGCGGTCAGCACGGTCAAGTTGCCGCCGACCAGCCGGCCTTCAGCAATACCACTGCGGATCGTCAGCGTCTGGCTGTTGCGAGGCACCAGTTCGTCTTTGATTTCCGCCTGGTTTTGGTAAAGCGGCAATGTTTTGGCAAAAAACAGCTGTTGAAATTGCTGCACATTAAAAGCTGGCCAGCCATCGGCACCATTCGGGCCGTGAAAACTAATCAGACCGGTTTTTGCCTGCAGCGCACAATGCAGCGCCGTGATATCAGAGTAACCCAGCAGCGGCTTTGGATTCGCCGCAATCAGGGCATAGTCCAGTAAAGGCAGAATACGGGCCGCACCAGAGCCGCCGCGCAGACAAATCACTGCTTTTACTTCGCGGTCGGCAAACATTGCATTCAGATCTGCGGCACGTTCTGCATCAGTACCGGCCAGATGCCCCCGCCGATTGGCAATAAAGTTGCCATTTTTGACCTTAAACCCTAATGCCTGCATTGCCTGTTGCACCAGCTGAAAATCCAGCGCGTCTGCTGTTGCCGCAGAAGGACTGACCAGTCCGACTGTGTCACCGGGTTGCAATGGTCGCGGTTTGATGGGCTGGAGTTGCGGTGCCGCTAGCGCAGCGGGTGCGGCAAGGCCAAATAAAGTCCCCGTTGCCGCCAGACCAAGTAAGTTTTTAGCGAGCTGGCGACGGGGTAAGTTGGTTTCTGACATCTGCGGCTCCAACGAAGTGGCGATAGGTGTATCACAGTTATATCGCGTTGGCGTCGCAGCGACCAGAGGGGTTGATAATTTATTCCTTAAATAAATAAGAAAAGGAATAAATCACGGTAGCTGTGTTAAGTCCAGCGCTGGCGCAGCGGTGGCTTCGCGGCTGAACTTGCTGCCATAAGTGGTGAAATCATCAAAAAAACCACCATTTTTCAGGTAAAAGCGGCCATTTTTCACGCCGCCCTGATAGTCCCAGCGCGATTGCCGTTTGGCGGTATCGTCATAACTGAAACTGGCCTGCTGCAGCGGCAGCCATTCGCCGGCGGCAGTTCTGACCCAGCCGTTGCCATAGTGTGCTTCGCGGCTGAACTGGCCGGCTTCCGGGATAAAGTTTTCCAGAAAGGCATGGTGATGGGTTAACCAGGTCTGGGTTTTTGGCCGGCGGAAACTGGCAATTAAACGCCAGCTGGCCTGCTCAGGTGCATAAAACCAGGCGCTGTAATCGGTGCTGTTATTGTCGCCCGGTTTGGCTTTCAGCAGGAATTTGTAGGTAGTGTCGGCGCGCCACGGATAGACCAGATAACTCTGGCCACCAGCGCCTTCGTTACCAAATTCGCCGCTCTGGACTTCCAGGCCTTTACGCAGCAGTTGAACCCGATCTTCTGGTGGGATTTTACTCGGATCGTCGGTTTCATAAGGGCTCCAGACCGAAAACAACACCCGGCGTTCGCTGGCAGAATTGACCTGAATACCAAAATAGCCCTGACCAAAGCCATTGGCCATGTAATAAGAGCCAATCACATCCTGGCCGGCCGGCACTGTCAGTTCCGAGTAGAAATATTCCACCGCGGCACTGGTCGGGCTTGGGTAATTCAGGTGCACCGAAGGTCCGCGCCGGCCCCAGTAGAATTCATCTTTAATAAAATAGCTGTCGCTGCCGACCGCGCTGCCGCCGATCAGAATGTCGTTAATGTCGGCAAAGACTTCGGCACTGGCACTGACGCCGCGCAGCACGATCTTCTGATAACCTGGCTTGATGACATTAAACTTGCCGACATAAACCTGCTGCAAGGTTGTGTTACTCAGTTCTACCTTTCTGCTGACGCCGCCAAGGCTGACTTCCAGCGCCGATGTGCCGGACAACACTTTGGCATTTAACGCCAGTTCCAGCTCGCCAGCTTTGCCAAGGCGCAGGTAAGTGACAATGGTATCCGAACTGCGGCGCCAGTTGCGGATGCCGTCTGCCTGAATGATGCTTTCAGTTTCTTTCGGATTGCCTTCGACCCAACTATTGGCGGCTGTGGGCACCTTGATGGTCAGCTGTGGTGTTTGTGGTTGCGACGGAGTTTGCTGCACCGGCTTGGCAGTAGTCTCAGTGGCACTGCCGCCACTGCTGCCACAACCTGCCTGCAGCAAAGATAAAAATAACAGGGCCGTTCCGGCCAGTGACTTATGTCTCAAAACAATGCTCCTGCGCGCTTTTTTAAAGCAAATCTTTTAAAATAAAGCGAAATATTTGTGAATGGTTCTGCAGGATGCTAACTTTTGCGTAAAAGGAAAGCAGATGAAACTTACGAAAATTTTATTGAGGTGAGAAGAACTGCATTAGCTCGGCATGGATCAACGTATAGTCAGCTTCGCCAAAAAATTCACTGTGATAACGCACTAAGTCGGCCTGATATTGCCGGTCCAGCATTTTCTGGTCGAGTAGGCGGATCAGTTGCAAACCCTGCGGGCTTTTGTTGCAGACAATAAAGCCACGCGACAATGACACGCCTTGCAGGGTGTGGCCGAGCACTGGTTGGTTGATGCCTTGTTTTTTTAAACTGGCCCGCACTATCGCGGCAAATTCAATCACGGCATCCAGCCGTTGTTTGCTGAGCATCAGCGCCAGGTTTTCCGCGGCGTCATCGCCACTGCGGACGAAGAACTGCTGTGGGTATTGTTTGATCAGCAAGTCAATCGCCGGGCTGTAACTGCGGCCTGCCGCCACGCCGATTTTTAATGCCGGTTGTTGTTGCAGCAGCAGTTCCAGATTTACCGGCTGCTCAGACAGTGACCGGGTGCTGATTAATTGCAGCGGCGGATAGATGCTGGTCGGCAGTTTGGCGAAATACAAAAACTGTTCGCGTTCCGGCGTGTGGACTTTATTCAGTGCACAATAATTGCTGTTCTGGCGCAGCAACTCCCAGGCACGGGCATTGCTGAGTAATTTCGGTTCTATTTGCAGCTCGGGCAAGGCGATTTGTTGCAGCTTGGGCAGGATCCGGGTTTCGACATTAATCCTTTTGTCGTCACTCTGGGGGATGTGATTTTCCAGCAGCACCATCTGCAGCGGCGCCGCTGCGGCTGCGCTGGCAAAAAAACTGAGGGCAAGCAAAATGCGTGGTATCACAGTCAGTCCTGTTTTAAGGTGCCGGATAAAACTGTAACGCAGTCGGCGGCTTTTTCGACTGATTCTCGGCGAAAAAACCGCTGGTTTAGCGCAATCTTGCCGCAAATCGGGCGAAATAGCCGTTATTGACTGCGGATCAGGTGCAGTTGTTGTTGTCTGCCATCGAGATAACGGAACTGCTGACCATCAAAATAGCCATCTTCTTCCAGCATGATGCGAATTTCATTGCCCCAGGCCGGCAGATCAACCGCCACATTCAGCTCAATTGAATAAGCCGTATTGGCATAAAGCGGATAATCGCCGCTGCCCGGTGTACCGTGCTGGTTGTCCCACATGCCGATGGTCGGGCCGGCGGCGTGGCCGTGGTGACCAATCGGATGACTATAAATGGTAGCTTTCAGGCCTTTATCTTTGGCGTCCTGCAGACTTTTCGCCAGCAGCGCGTTGCCACTGAGGCCGGTGTTAAAGTTGCCGGTCAGGATATCCTGCGCCTGATTGCCTTGTTTTAGCGCTTGTTTTAAATAGTCCGGTGCGTCGGTTTCGCCTGGCCGCAGCACATAGGCATGTTGCTGCTGGTCAGAATTCAGCCGCAAATAGGTCAGGCCAAAATCGACATGCAGCAGGTCGCCGGGTTGAATAATGTTGTCTGCTTTTGCTGCGCTAAAGGCCTTAATCTGGTCAAATTTGCCTGAGCTTGGCCGCTGAATTGACACTGTCGGATGGAACCAGACGGGCAGGCCAAGCCGGGTGCTTTCCTGACGTAGCCACCAGACCACATCTTCAGTGCTGGTTTTGCCCGGTGTGACTACTTCGTTGGAAAAAGCCCGCGCAATCAGCTTGTGGCCGATGGCGGTCAGATGCTTATATTGCTCGATTTCGCCCGGCAACCGTGTTTCCAGCCAGCCGACTGACAGTTTCTCGGCGCTGACCAATTTGCCGGATAGTTCTGTGCCCAGGGCTTGTTTGAGTAAGTCCAGCTCGGTCGCCACCATGCCGTCGGCGTGACCGTAACTGGCCGACTGGTTAATGCCGATGCGTTTGGGGTTTTTACTGCGGATAAGGTCAGCGAGCGCCTGCCATTGGTCTGGTTGTTTTTCCACATCCCAGGCTTTTTTAAACGCAGTGCCTACGTCATATCGCGCTACCGCATAAAGTTCCGGCGCTTTGCCTGCGCCCGGACTGACTATTACCAGCATGGTGCGACGGCGCGCGGACAGCCAGGTCGCCGGTAACATGGTTTTCAGCACCGGGTCTTCATTGTATTCGCGCGAAACCAGCAGCCACATATCGATGTTTTCGCGCTGCATCAGCGGCGGCAGAATCTGTGTCAGACGTTGCTGTAACAGATCATCAATCAACCGGGCCTGCTCGCGCTCCGGCAGGACATTTAGCGTGACTGTAGAGGCAAATACGGCCGGGCTGAACAGCAGCGCGAGCGCCAGATAATGTGGTTTCATCATTGATTTCCTTTGGGACAGACCCGGCTAAGCTGGCAACTATGGATTGAAATTTATCCTAAAAGAAAAAAGCGGCCTGCAACAGGCGATTGGACCGGATTTGGCGGGAGTTGGTCTTGTCGTTGATGATTGAAGAAACGCGCTGAAACTGCGGCAGAGTCGTCAGGTGCTGCCGCAGGCGGTGATTAGTGACCAGTATTATGACCAATGAATATGCTTAATTTTCCACTGGCCGCCCTGCAGCTGCAGCACGATAGTTTCCATGCTCTGATGGTCGCGTTCTTTACCCTTGTAGGTGCCTTTGGTATGGCTGCGGGCAATTGAAACGGCGGTATCGCCGTTGATGCTGACCTGATGTTCCAGCGTGGTGACCTGCATATTTGCCAGATAAGCCATATCCGCACCCATATGATGCTGTTGATATTCATCAGCACTGCGTTCGACACTGCCGCCTTCGTAGATGGTGACATCATCTGCCAGCAACGCACGCGCCTGCTGTTTGTCGCCACTTTTCAGCGCCTGATGAAAGCTCAGGACGGTTTTGGCGGCGGCTGTGTCTGTGCCTTGCATGATGGCCGTCGTATGCGGCTGATTACCGTGGGCGGACAGGTTAAAACTGAGCAATGCCGTCAGCAGCAGCGGGAAGGTGATTTTTATCATGATGTTCCTATTATTATCATTAGTGTGTCAGGTCGGAGTTACTGTAACTGTTGCGACTGAATTTGGAAACGCTGACGGCGCGGCAGATAAGACGGCTGAGGCCTTGTGACAGCTTTACTTGCCCAAAGCTGCCGCCGGCCTTAAACTTTGCGCACTTTTTTCCCGCCACAGGGCTGCCACTTTGACTGACGCTACTTCTTTATTTCGCCTGAACAAATTTATCAGCGACACCGGCTTTTGCTCGCGGCGCGAGGCTGACAAGCTGATTGAATCGGGCCAGGTCAAAGTGAATGGTCAGGTGGCGGTGGTCGGTACTAAAGTGTCAGCCGACGATAGGGTTGAAGTCGCTGGTAAGCCGCTGAAAAACAAACCGCGCCGGGTTTATCTGGCCTACCACAAACCGGTTGGCATCACTTGTACCACTGAGCTGCACGTTAAAGGTAATATTGTTGACGCGGTGCAGTATCCGGAGCGGATTTTCCCGATTGGCCGGCTGGACAAAGAATCTGAAGGCTTGATTTTCCTCACCAATGACGGCGATATCGTCAATAAAATCCTGCGTGCCGGTAATGCACACGACAAAGAATATGTTGTCACCGTCGACAAGCCTATTCACGACAACTTCCTGAAAAAAATGGCCGCCGGCGTGCCAATTCTCGACACTGTGACTTTGCCTTGCGAGGTCACCCAAAAATCCCGCCAGACCTTTAACATCGTGCTGCGCCAGGGTCTGAACCGGCAAATCCGCCGCATGACCGAGTACTTGGGGTTTAATGTCACTAAGCTCAAACGCGTGCGCATCATGAACGTGCGCCTGGCTGGCCTCGCGCCGGGGCAGTGGCGTGAGCTGACACCGGCAGAAATGGCCGAGCTTGAGGCGATGCTGCTGACGTCCAGTAAGACTGAAGAAGCGTCGAAATTGGGTAATGGGGCTTATCAATACGAGGAGTGACGGGGTGGTTTTTCCCAGCGGGCGGCATTGTTTTAGTAATCGTTATTTCCTTTGCGGCGAGACCGTCTAGCAAAGAATTCACCGACAGGTGATTTCTCTGCAAAGCGGTCTTGCGGCAGCAGGAAAAAACAAAAAATAGACCAACCGCCGCCCGCAGGGCAATACCAACCTTACTCAGCGTCTGCCAGCCCCAGGTAATACTGCTCAAACAGCACTTTTTGCAGCGCTTGTTCCATTGCTTCGTTGATGGGGAAATTCATGCCGCCGAGTTCATAGTCGATTTGGCGGATTTGTTCTTTGCCGTTGCGGATCATTGGTGGTGGGTCGTATTCCAGCGCGATCAGGGTGTCCTGATAGGCTTGTGGATAGTCGGCTTTGATATTTTTGCAGACGCTGAGCTGTACTTCACCTTCGCGGCCGTTATAGCCGGCGGCGCCGAACAGGCGGCAGATGCCGGGGCGTTTTAAGTAAACGCTACACTGGCCTTGTTTACCGTCTTCTGAGTGGCGGCTGTAGAAGAAGCAGCCGTCTTTGTCGTGCGCGGTCAAAGCGTCCAGCGTGCTTTCGGCTTTGCCTTCTTTCACCAGTTCAAACGCCAGCGGCAGCATTTCCAGCACTGTGGCTTCAATGCCCGGATGCAAACAACATTCGCCACAACCGCTGCGGCAAAACAGCCCGCGCTCACGCTGATATTGCGCATAACGCTGGCCGATCTCGTCGAATACGACCTCGACCTGGTCAGATAAATGTTGTAAACGTTGTTGCATGGCGGCACCTCAGAATGGGCGCGTATTGTACTGAGCTGCAGCCCGCGGCGGCAAGCGTTGTGTGCTGGGGTCAGGTCTTGCACCGTGCGCCAAATGTGCACAGTGCAAGACCTGACCCCAAAACATGATGCATCAGCCCTGAATATCGGCCAGTGGTCTGGGTTTGGCGATGCCATAGCCCTGCGCGTAATTAACGCCCATTCGCTTCAATTCCAGAAAAATGTCCTGATTTTCGACAAATTCGGCGATGGTCTGAATGCCCATTGCCGTTGCGACATCGTGAATGGAATTAACGATAGCGCGGTCGTACTTATCTTCCAGCAGGTCGCGCACGAAGTTGCCGTCAATTTTGACAAAATCAACCGGGAAGTTTTTCAGATAACCATATGAGGAAAAACCACTGCCAAAGTCATCCAGCGAAAAGTGACAACCTAAGCCTCTGAAATGATGAATAAAATCGAGCGTGTTCTGCAAGTTCAGAATGGCCATACTTTCCGTGATCTCAAAACAAATATGCCGTGCCGGGATTTGATATTCGTCCAGCAAGCCTTGCACATAAGCTTTAAACAACGGATCGACTAAAGACGCGCCGGACAAATTAATACTGGCCATCCCCAACGTGGTCAGGTGTTGTGGGTGTTGCGCCAGCCAGCGGAAATAACTGCGCAGCACCCAGCGGTCAATTTGCGGCATCAGGCCATAACGTTCAGCTGAGCTCAGGAAATTCCCTGGTGCGATAATGCTATCGTCGTCGCCGACCAACCGCAGCAGTAATTCATAATGCGCCAGGGTGTCGCGCTGCTGAATCGCCTGAATGGGCTGGATAAAGAGCACGAATTTGTCCTGTTCCAGCGCGTGACGCAGCACCTGCAACCACTGCACTTCGGACTGATGTTTCTGTAGTTCTGAATCGTCGGCATTAAACAGATGAATGCGGTTGCGGCCTTTTTCTTTGGCGACAAAACAGGCGGAATCGGCTTTTTTCAACGTTTGTTCGGCCGACAAATCGTCCGGTGTGATCTCATTCAGACCAATGCTGACACTGATGCTGAACAGGCTGTCCTGCCAGAAAAAGCGGAATTCTTTGACCACATCCAGCAGTGAATAAGCGATGCTGAAGGCTTCCTGCGCGGTTTTGCCTGGCAACAATACGCCAAATTCGTCGCCACCGATGCGCGCCAGCACGCCGGTCTGGCCTAAGGCACGTTTTAACTGGTCACTGATTTGTTTCAGCAGTGCATCGCCGGCGGCGTGGTCGCACGTAGTATTGACCAGTTTAAACTGGTCAATATCGATAAAGAGCACGGCACAGCTTTGCTGTTCCAGCTGTCGACGTTGCCACGCCTGTTGCGCCAGCACCAGGAAATGGTGCCGGTTGTACAGGCCGGTCAGCGGGTCGTGTGACGCAAGGTAGGCCAGTTGTTCGTTAGCTGTTTTTTGTTCGGTAATATCAATCAGCGAACCGTGCACAAAAGCTTCGCCTTGCGCATTGCGGCTCAAACGGGCTGACATCAGCGCCCAAAATGGTGTGCCGTCGGCACGTAAGCCACGAAGTTCAAAACTTTGATTTGTCAGGTGCTGCAGCTGGCGTACCATCTGTACCCGGTCGTCTGGATTCGCGTAATAGCGGCCCATGCCGTGTTTTCTGACGTCCACTTCCATCTGGCTCAGTTCCTGATACCCCAGGATATTCAATAAAGCGCGATTGGCTGATAACAACTGACCTTCCAGTGTGGTACTGAACAAACCTTCGACTGCATTGTGATAAATGTCGTAATACTGCTGCAGCGAGCGAATAGTTTGCTGTTGCGCCTCGGCGCTTTGCTGACTGGCATTTTGCAGGCGCTGCGCCAGGCTGTAGCTCATCAGCATCATGCTGCAAATCACCGACAACACCAGCAGCCATTGCCATAGATGTGGCTGGTCCAGATAACCGAACTCAGTCAGCAATAACACGGCACTGGCAATAAAAAACAATAGCCAGCCAATGGCAAAAGTCCGCGACAGTGGCAAGCCGCTGAAGCCATAACGCACTGCCTGCAGTAAATTGGTCAGCATCACCTGACAGACCACCAGCAGCAGAATATCCAGCTGCAGGCTGCGTGTTGCATACAGTGGTGTGAATAACAAAGCCGCGCCGGATGTAAGGTTCAGCCACAGCAGCCAGCGCTGCTGATTGCCCGTGACGGCGTGCGTCAGTAAAGTCAGGAACAACATGCAGGCGCCGCCGGCAACATAAAACAGCGACGGGTTCAATTCCGGATATTCTGGCCACAGCATGGCAAAACCAGCACCATTTAAAATCGATACCAACAGACTGAAGCTAAAAAAGAAGCCAGCAAAATGGCCATACAGCGGCTCGCGCACGTTCAGATAAAGCAAAGCGTTATAAAATGCCATCACCAACAGGATGCCTAAAATCAGACCGTCGGAGATTTGCCGTTGCAGCAACTGCATGCCAAATTCTTCGCTGCTGAACAGCTGCAGATTTGACGGGATCACGGCACCGTCCTGTACTTTGACCAACAGGTCCAGTTCCTGATCGGCTTTAAAATTCAGCGTCACGGCAAAACTGCGCGCCTGCAGCATCCGTTCGCTGAATGGGAATTCAGTGCCGGAGCGGTTTAGCAGGCTTAGTTCGTGGCTTTGCCGGTCGTACAGGTAAAACTCGACGCGGTCAGCATTAATGGATTCATAGTTCAGCACCACAGAGCCGGGGCGCTGGCCGCCATAATGTAACCTGGCCAGAAACCAGACAGCTTCCGGGTAACTGCGCAGTGCCTGATTAGGCTGATCGAGCGGCACAAAAGCGTGCAGGCGGGCGGGCTCAAAGACGATATCTTCGACGCCAATCGACGGGTCCAGCTGCTGGTAGTATAAATTCGGGAACAGATTTTGTTGTTTGACCGCCGGGTCAATACGGATACTTTCGGCATGAAAAGCCAGCGCAGCGGGACTTAGCCAGCCAAGCAACAACAACCAGCAAAATAACCAACAGCGCTGTGTCATGTTTTATTTCCCGACTTTGAGCTAAGCAAATGAATTCTAAACAAGATCTTGAGCCAGCAAGCGATGAAGCTCTGACAGTAGCATATCTGCGGCCTGACTGTCAGTATCAATCCAGCAGCTCTCGCTATAGTGCTCGGCATGCAGGTAAAACGGCTGATCGTTAAAGTAAAAGCGGATTAGCACTAAATCCAGACTCGTTTCTGTTTGCAGACGGCTAATCGGCGCAAAGTGCTGCAACCAGTGCTGCAATAGCGGTCCGTCGCTGACCGGATCCGGCTGCCGGACAAAGGTCAGTTGCAGTTGCGGCGACGGGGTTTGGATGGCATGAATGTGTAGCAAAGGAAGCATGCGGGTGTCTGTCTTTGTCAGTCAAAGTCCTGATTTTAGCAATTTTCTTGTGTAATCAGGGCCTTTTGCTTTACTAAAAACGGTCAAAGATACAGGAGCTGCAGATGCGAACATTGATGTTATTAACACTGTTTGGTTTTTCGCTGTCGTTATCGGCAGCGCCGGCAGACATCAGCCGGGGTCAGGTCAAAGCCGCCATGTGTGCCGCCTGCCACGGCGCGACCGGCATTTCGGTGTTGCCGGATTACCCAAATCTCGCCGGACAAAAAGCTGGTTACCTGCAGCAGGCATTAAAAGCTTATCGTGATGGCCAGCGTCAGCATCAAATTATGGCACCGATGGCTCAGGGCCTGACCGACCAGGAAATTGCCGATATCGCGGCGTTTTTTGCTGCACAACAACCAGCTCCGGCCGCCAAGACAGAGGCGGTTGTCGGGCAATAACGGCTTATCAGCTGTGCTCAAAGCGTAGGGTAACCCGTTACGCTTTCATCCGTGCTGTCGGGTACAACAGGCCAGCACCACGATTACTCCAAAAAGTCCCGCCGGGTCAGCTGGTACTTGGCCATTTTGTCATACAGGGTTTTGCGGGCGAGACCGAGTTCCTGCATGACGTCTTTGATTGAGCCGTGGTGCTGGTTCAGCGCTTCTTCAATCAGGCTTTTTTCGTATGCTTCCACCCGTTGTTGCAGCGACATCAGGCTGCTGATGCCGTCGTTCGGCGTGTCGGTTTTACCAAAACAGACGGTGGGGCCGAGCAGTACGTAACGTTCGGCCATATTGCGCAGTTCGCGTACGTTGCCGGGCCAGTCGTGTTGTTGCAGTTGCTGCACCTGAGCGGGCGTTAGCGGCTGATATTCTTTGTGAAAACGCGCGGCGGCCACTAAGGCAAAATGGCTGAACAGCAACATCAGGTCGTCGCGCCGTTCGCGTAATGGTGGCAGACTGACTTCGACCAGGCTTAAGCGGTAATACAGATCGGCGCGAAAAGCGCCGCTGGCTGCCAGTTGTTTTAAGTCGGTTTTGGTAGCGGCGATAATGCGCAGGTCGAGCGCTACCGGCTGATTCGAGCCAAGCCGGGTGACACGACGCTCTTCCAGAACGCGTAATAATTTCACTTGCAGCGACAGCGGTGTGCTCTCGATTTCATCCAGAAATAAGGTGCCGCCGTTGGCGAATTCAAATTTGCCGGCGCGTTTTTTCTCCGCGCCGGTATAAGCGCCGGCGTCGGTACCAAATAACTCGCTTTCGATCAGTTGCTCCGGAATGGCGCCGCAGTTGATGGCGACAAAATTATGCTCGCGCCGGCTGCTTTGTTCATGCAGATACCGTGCGACCAGCTCTTTGCCGCAGCCGGTTTCGCCAAAAATCAGCACATCGGCCGGTGCGTCCAGCACCGCATCGAGCACGCTGCGCAGCTCAACCATAGCCCGGCTTTGACCCAGAATGCGCATGCCGGGTTGCTGCGCGCGGGCGACCGAAGCTTTTAACGCGCGGTTTTCCAGCACCAGCGCCCGTTTTTCTAAAGCGCGCTGCGCTACTTCCAATAAATGGCTGTTATCAAAAGGCTTTTCCAGAAAATCATAAGCGCCTTGTTGCAGCGCTTTGACCGCGAGCGACACAGCGCCATAACCGGTCAGTACCACTACCGGAATTTCGGCATCGATGGCGTGAATGGCTTGCAGCAAATCCAGGCCGTGCATCGCCGGCATGTGGATATCAGTAATGACGATTCCGGCAAAATCCGCCGTTAATTGTTTTAACAGCGCGCCAGGGTTGGCGGTGGTGCTGCACTGCAGCCCTTCTAAACGGAATAGCTGTTCAACGACGGTGCGGATCTCGGCTTCATCATCGATAAACAGAATTTGTGGCAGAGATTCGGTGGTGGTGTGAGTGGGAGGTAGCGGCATCAGCAGGCTTCCATCGGTAACAGCGGCAGGGTGACACAAAACTCAGCGCCGCCCTGCGGGTGATTGCGCACTTCCAGTTTACCGGCAAAGGACTGAATAATACGCTGCGAAATCGACAGGCCAAGCCCTAAGCCGTCGCGTTGTTTGGTGGTGAAAAATGCTTCGAAAATCCGTTCCAGATGATGCGGTTCAATGCCGGGGCCCTGATCTTTCAGCAGAATTTGCACCTGTCCGGCCGTGGTTTTAACTGCCACTGCCAGTGAGGCATCGCTTTGTTGCTGCATCGCCTGCAGCGCATTGGTCAGCAGATTAACCAGCACCTGCTCGAGCTGAATAGGGTCGCCCAGCACCTGTGGCGCCAGGTCCGGCAACTGCAGCCGCACTTTCACGCCCTGACGCTGACATTGATGATGCACCAGCCCGACCGCATCCAGCACCAGTTTGTTGATATCCACCGGCTGGTTTTTACCGGCGCTCTTACGGCTGAAATCTTTAAACTGCGCGACGATATTGCTGAGTCTGGCAATCAGTTGCTGCATCGCCTGCAGGTTTTGTTTTGCCTCGCTATACATGGCTTTGTCGAGCATTTTGGCGGTGGTCTGGCTGTAGCTCGACAGCGCCGTCAGCGGCTGGTTCAGCTCATGATTCAGTGACGCCGACAAACTGCCGATGGTGGCGAGTTTCGCTGCCTGCACCAATTCCTGTTCGGTTTGTGCCAGCGCGGTTTCGGTTTGTTCGCGCTGCTGAATTTGCGCCACCAGCTGCTGATTGCTGGCGGCCAGGTCAGCCGTACGGGCAATCACGCGTTGTTCCAGTTGTCTGGCATGTAATTCCAGCTGCGCCGTGCGTTTTTGCCGTTCGCGTTGCAGGCGCCAGCCAAGCAGTAAAATCACAAACAGCAGGGTGGTCAAAAGCAAAGCGGCACTCAGTTGCTGATAGGCGTCTGTGGCCGGTGTCAGCACCGTCAGTTGCCAGCCGAACTCGCTGAGTTGTTGCGACTGCGCCAGATAATTCTGCCGGTTGGCGCCAAGCGGCATTTGCCACAGCTGCTGCCAGGGCGTCAGCAGCGCCCGGCGTTCGGTCTGGCCGAGCGGGGTGATGGCTTTGGTCAGATAACGTGGCTGTTCTGTGCTGCTCAGTGGTGCGTTATCCAGCTTGGCCAGGCGCCATTCCGGTACGTCGGAGAGGAAAATTTCATTGCTCTGGCCTGTGACAATAAAGTGGCTGCCTTTGAGACCGGCGATTTGTTGTTGTTGCAGTTCCAATGGTTCTAAATCGACTTTTGCCACCAGCACAGCGTCTATCGCTCCGGTTGATTTAGCCGCGTCCTGCTGCAGCGGCGCGCTGTAATACACGCCACGCATACCGCTGGTATGGCCAAGCGCATAATAAAACCCGCTGTTGCCGGCCAGCGCCGCCTGCACATAAGGCCGAAAGCCAAAATTACGGCCGACATAAGAAGTTGCGTCCTGGCTGTTGCTGCTCGCCAGCACCAGGCCATCATTGCCAACCAGATATAAATCCGCCACCCCGGCGCTTTGCTGCAATTCGGCCAGATATTGGTTCAGCGCTGCGATTTCAGATGTTGCTAGCCATTGCTGCAGCAGCGGGCTGTGGCCGAGCTTCGCCGGCAATGTCGCGTGGCGGCCAATGCTATAGCGCAAAAATGCCGCCAGATTATTGCTCTGGCTGGCCGCCTGAGCGCGCAAGTCCTGATAAATCCAATGCTGACAAGCCGCTGCGGTCAGCAATAACAGCAGCAGATACAGCAGCATTAAGGCAGGGCGGTGCGGTCTGAACACAGGCGAAGTTCCGGGTGATAGAGTGTTTTAACTCATAATGCGCTGAGTGTAGGGGCAAAGCGGCGGGGCCGGCAACTCTATGCTGTCCTGGGGCTGCAGTGTGGTTTTAATCTTTGCCGCAAACCGTCGTCCGGCGGTTTTGCCTCTGGTTCTGTTGTGCCGTTGCTGTTAGTTTGAATCCAATCAGACCAATTGATCGTTTTTTACCGGGAACTGACCGCATCTGCTGATCCTGAGCACTTTGCTTTGCGTTGAGACAGGGCAGAATTTCCGGCATCTCTTTTGGCAACTTGCCGTAACCCGTTTCTGGAGCCCGATACATGAGAAAAACGCTGACCTGGCTTGGTATTTTCAGTGTAATCACTTTAGCCGTGCCGGCTGCTGCCCAGCAAAAACCGCAAGCGCCAGCTGTTCCTGTGGTGGTCGCGACAGTCACCGCACAAGATGTACCGGTCTGGCTGCGTGGCATTGGTCAGGTCAAGCCACAACAAAGTGTGGAGATAAGACCCCAGGTCGATGGCTTATTGCAGCAAGTGCTGGTGCGCGAAGGCGAGATGGTCACCGCCGGCCAGTTGCTGGCCACGCTGGATGACCGCGCCATCAAAGCCGCGTTAGCGCAGGCCAAAGCGCTGCGGGCGGTGGTCGAAGCTAAACTCAATGTCGCCAAACGTGATTTACAGCGTTATCAGAATTTAAGCCAGAGCCAGGCGATTTCGGCGCAGCAAAAAGACCAGCAGCAAGCCAATGTGCAGCAGCTGCAGGCCGAACTGCAAAGTGTCGACGCGCAAATTAATGCCCAGCAAGTGCAATTATCCTTCACGCAAATTCATGCGCCCATCGCCGGGCAGGTCGGTATTCGCAATGTTGACGCCGGCAACTATGTGCGGCCGTCGGATACCCAAGGTTTATTTTCTCTGGTGCAGCTGGACCCGATCAGCGTCGAAATGGCACTGCCGCAAGCGCAGCTGCCGCAGTTACAGCAACTGATACAGCAAGTGCGGCAGCAGCAGGCAGTGCCGGTGGAAGCCTTTGTGCAGGATGGCGGCGAAAAACTGGCCAGCGGTGTGCTGACGGTAGTGGATAACAAAGTCAGCGCCGGCAGCGGCACTATCCGCATCAAAGCCGATTTTGCCAATCCGGCGCAGGCGTTATGGCCGGCGCAAACTGTGGTAGTGGCGCTTCGCAGCAAATTATTAGCGCAGGCGCTGACCATTCCGGTTAAAGCGCTGCAACAAGGCCCGCAAGGCGCTTTTGTCTGGTCGGTTGATGGTGACAAAGCCAAAGTGTTGCCGGTGCAGGTGCTGGAAAGCACCGAGACTGTAGTGGTGGTGAGCGGTGTCAGTGCCGGCCAGCAAGTGGTGGTCGACGGCCAAAGCCGGCTGCGGCCGGGCGCAACTGTGCTGATTAAAACCGCTGCCGAACAGGCGCAAGCCGCTAAAGCCAAAAAAGACGCGAAACAAGCCGCGGCGGAGCACGCAGCATGAATAGCCGCAGTATTTTTGCCTGGTGTATGCAGCACCCGATCGGCACAGTGCTGCTGACTTTCGCCTTAGTGCTGATGGGGATTCTGGCATTTCCGCGCCTGTCGATTGCGCCTTTGCCGGAAGCTGAATTTCCGACCATTGAAGTCAGCGCCCGTTTACCCGGCGCCAGCGCGGAAACGATGGCCTCTGCCGTCGCCACGCCGCTGGAAGTCGCGCTGAGCTCAGTGCCCGGTATCACTGAAATGACCTCGAGCAGTGCGCTGGGTTCGGTCAATATCACGCTGCAGTTTGTGCTGGAAAAAGACATCGACGCCGCCGCGCAGGAAGTGCAAGCGGCGCTGAATCAAGCGGCCGGCCGTTTGCCGGACATGCCGAATCAGCCGACCTGGCGTAAAGCCAACCCGTCCGACAGCCCGATTTTAATCATCGGCGTGACCTCAGAAACCCTGTCGCGCACCCAAATCAGCGACTTGGCCGAAACCGTGCTGGCGCGCCAGCTCAGCCAGATTTATGGCGTCGGCGAGGTGTTTATCGGTGGCCAGCAAAAACCTGCCATTCGCATTCAGGCGCGGCCGGAAGTGTTGGCGGCCAATTACTTAACGCTGGCCGATATTCGTGCTGTGGTGCAAAAAGCCAGTGTGAATCAGCCCAAAGGCGCGCTGTTTGGTGCCAACCGGGTGTCGACGCTGGCGGTCAACGACCAAATCTTCAGTGCCGACGAATACGGCAACCTGATAGTGAAATATGACAACGGCAACCCGGTGTATCTGCGTGATGTCGCCAATGTGATTGCCGGCGCCGAAAACGACTTTTTGCAGATTTGGCCCAATGGTGAATCGGGTGTGGCGCTGATTATCCGCCGTCAACCGGGCGCCAATATTGTCGCGACCGCTGATGCCATTCGTGCCGCATTGCCGCAGTTGGTGTCGGCGTTACCTGCTGATATTAAAGTCGAAGTGTTTAACGACCGCACCCGCACTATTCGCGCTTCGCTGGCTGAAGTGGAGCTGACGCTCGCCATTGCCGTGGTGCTGGTGATTGCGGTAATGGCGGCGTTTTTAAAGCAGTGGTCGGCAACCTTAATAGTCACAGCCGTGCTGTTGGTGTCCTTGATTGCCACCTGCGCCTTTATGTATGTCGCCGGCTTTAGCCTGAATAACTTAACCTTGGTGGCTATCGTCATTGCGGTTGGCTTTATCGTCGACGATGCGATAGTGGTGATTGAAAACATCCATCGTTATCTGGAATTGGGCCTCAGTAAAACCGAAGCGGCGCTCAAAGGCGCGCAAGAGATTGGTTTTACGGTGATTTCAATTTCAGTGTCGCTGATTGCCGCCTTTATCCCGCTGCTGTTTATGGGTGGCATTATCGGCCGGCTGTTTTTGGAATTCTCGTTAACCGCCGCAGCGGCCATTCTGATTTCGGTGGTGGTGTGTTTGACCTTAGCCCCGACGCTGGCCTCGATTTTTATGGACAAAGCGCCGCATCATGACCCGAATCATCCGGGTTTGTTTGACCGGCTGGCGCAGCGCTATGACCGGGTTTTAACCCGGGCTTTGGCGCATCAGCGCGTGATGCTTGGGGTGTTTGGCCTGACGCTGGCTGGCAGTGTGCTGAGCTTTATCGCCATCCCGAAAGGCTTTTTCCCGTTGCAGGATACCGGTTTTGTCATTGGCTCGACCCAGGCCGCGTCGGATATTTCTTATGAAGACATGGTGGCCAAACACAAACAGCTGGAAGAGATTTTACGCAAAGACCCGGACATCACCGGCTTTAACCATGCGGTCGGCGGCAATAATTCCACCGGCTCGGGCCGCATCTGGATAGTGCTGAGCGACCCGGATGACCGCGACGCCAGCGCCAGTGAAATCATCGACCGGCTGCGGCCGCAATTTGCGCAAATCCCTGGCTTGCAGGTGTTTTTGCGCGCCTCGCAGGATATTAACTTAGGCGCGAATCAGGGCCGTGCGCAATATCAATATGTGTTAAAAGCGCTCGACAGCGACGAGCTGGCCAGCTGGACCAATCAGCTCACCGCCAAGCTGCGGCAAAACCCGATGTTCACCGATTTGTCGAACGACCTGCAGTGGGACGCCAATATTATCCGGCTGGAACTGGACCGCCAGGCTGCGGCGCGCTTAGGTTTTACTGCGGCCGATTTGGATCAGGCCTTGTATGACGCTTTCGGTCAGCGCCAAATCAGCGAATATCAGACCGAAACCAACCAATACAACGTGATTCTGGAAGTAAGCCCGGAGCAACGTGGCCGCGCTGAAAGCCTGAATTATTTCTACCTGCGCTCGCCACTGACCGGTGACATGGTGCAGCTGCTCAGCTTTGCCAAAGTGCTGCCGGCGCAAAGCGGCCCTGTAGTGATTGCGCACCACGGCATGCAGCCGGCGGCGAATATTTCCTTTAATCTGGCGGCGGGCGTGGCGCTCGGCGATGCGGTCAAAGCGCTGGATCAGGCGCGGGCCGAGCTGAATATGCCACCGGCGGTTTTGGGCACTTTCCTGGGCGCAGCGCAGGCGTTTCAGGCGTCGCTCGCCAGTCAGCCACTGCTGATCTTAACGGCGCTGCTGGCGGTTTATATCATCCTCGGTGTGTTGTACGAGAGTTTTGTCCACCCGCTGACGATTTTGTCGACGCTGCCGTCGGCGGCGATTGGCGCTATTGGCTTACTGTGGTTGTGGGGTTTAGATTTCTCCATCATGGCGTTGATTGGCATCATTTTGCTGATTGGCATCGTGAAAAAAAACGGCATCCTGATGGTCGATTTTGCGCTACAGGCGCAGCGCGAACAGGGCTTAAGCGCACGCGACGCCATCCACCAGGCCTGTCTGGTGCGGTTTCGCCCCATCATGATGACGACGCTGGCAGCGATTTTAGGCGCGGTGCCGCTGCTGCTTGGTTTTGGCACCGGTTCAGAACTGAGGGTGCCGCTCGGGGTGGCGATTGTCGGTGGTTTGGCCTTTAGCCAAATTCTGACCTTGTTAACCACGCCGGTGGTGTTTTTAGCGCTGGATAAATTGTTTCTGCAAAAACGTTAAGTAACTTGCCAGACTGCCGGGAATATGCCGGCAGCCCGCGCTCTGGCTTGACAAGTTTCGTTTTCCCCACGCATGCTGTGTAAAGCTTTTCCTTCCGCAATGGTCAGCAGTTGGAATGGCTCCATTCTGATTCCACCAGCTGTGTTATCAAAATCGCGTGTGATCCGGTCTCATTTTCAGAAGGCAGGGGCGATTTATGCTGTATCCAATCATGCATGCAGTCGGCAGCACCGTGTATTTCATGTTGTTTCTGCTGTTTTTATGCGCGAGGCTGGTGCCGCGCACCAACCCCGGCATCAGCTTTTGGGCCTTCGCCGCGCTTGCAGCCTGTTCTGCCCGTCTTGCCATGTTATTGCTGCCGACTGAAGCCGACGCCGCCCCTGGTTTGCTTTGGTATGGCGTGTTTATCGGCCTGGAAAAACTACTGTTATTACTCGGTGCTTTCCGGTTTTTTGGCGCGGTGTTGCTGCCGGGCGGCGGGATGGTGACCGACCGCTGGCTTTATAGTGCTGTCGCTTTATTGCTCGGCTGGATCTTCGCTTATGGTCAGCTTGGCTTACCCCGGGTTATCTATGATTCCGGCCTCGCGGCTTTTAATGTGCTGGCGCTGTTGTTACTGGCACTGGCGGTCTACCGCAGCCGCATCCGGCTGCCGCACTGGCTGAAATCCGGCATCGTCAGCGTCGCGGCCCTGCTGGCGTTGCACTGGTTTTCGATTGTGCCGTTGTATCTGTGGTTATTGCCGGACTGGCGCCAGCAAGGTTTTGTCTTCGGCACTGTATTGGCGATGGTGTAATACCTGCTGATGCTGAGCACTGTGATTGTGCTGTTTTGCCGCCGTCTGACCGAATCTGAAGCCAAAGCACTGGAGCTGGCTTATCAGGACCCTTTAACTGGCCTCAGCAACAAAAGATATGTCGATGTGTTGTTTGGCCAGGCGCTGCAGCTGGCCAACCGGCCGCATCAGGCCTTAGCGGTGTTTTATATCGACCTCGATAACTTCAAACCTATTAACGACAGCGCCGGCCACAAAACCGGCGATGCAGTGCTGCAGGAAGTGGCGCGTCGCCTGAAAGCCAGCCTGCGCAGCACCGACATTTGTGCCCGCATTGGCGGCGACGAATTTGTCGTGATCGCCACCCAAATCGAACAGGAAGAGTACGTGCAGGAAATCGCCGCCAAGTTGCTGAAACAAATGCAGCAACCGGTGGTGATTGACGGCCACAGCTATGAACTCGGCGCCAGCATAGGCGTCAGCCTGCACCCGCGCCACGGCCAGGAATTAGCAAAACAGTTCGCTTTGCCGAAGGCCGGTTAACGGGAATACTGGCGACATATTCTTGCAGATTCGCTGCAATTGGAGCTTATCTGGCCTCGATTACTAGGGCGTGTTGACGTTTGGTGTTTGTTTTTGCAGCAGTTTGGCAGCTTTTTATGCAAGGCAGTGCGAGAGCCGTGTAGTTATTCTACACAAACGAGCACTAACGCAGCAGAAAGAGCTGCCAAACGCTGCCCTGCGGGTTCGTTTGGCGGCAT
>SSFI01000032.1 GCA_008015325.1 Rheinheimera sp. | reverse complement strand
GGGTTAAAGCGGTCACTAACTGCATAGAAAAAGGCCTGCGACATCTCTGTTGCAGGCCTTTATACATCAGCCACTGGATCGGTCAACCGATCTGAAAAATGCTTATCTGATCGGCATTAGGGCTTAAGCCCGGTTTTTTGTGCTGACAGACGCGGTTATTCCATATCCAGTTCTTTCAGCTTACGCGTCAGCGTATTACGGCCCCAGCCGAGGCGTTTGGCGGCATCTTGTTTATGGCCGTGAGTAAACTGTAACGCTTGTTTAAGTACAATCCGTTCAAACTCCGGGCCGGCTTCAGCCAGAATATCTTCAGCACCTGTAGCCAGTTTGTGGCTGACCCACTGCGCTAATAATTCCTGCCAGCTATTTTGACCATCACTGCTGCTGACCACAGGTTTGGGCGCGCTGCTCAGTTCCGGCGGTAAATCGGACAACAGGATTTGTTTACCGGACGCCATCACCGTCAGCCAGCGACAGGTGTTTTCCAGTTGCCGCACGTTGCCGGGCCAGTCGAGCTGCGACAAAAATTTTTCTGTTTCTAGTGCTAAATCTTTGGCTTCGACATTCATTTCGCGCGCCGCCTGCGCCAGGAAATGCCGGGTCAGTTTCGGAATGTCCTGTTTGCGATCCCGCAGCGACGGAATGTGGATACGGATCACATTCAGGCGATGGAATAAATCTTCACGGAATTTACCTTCGGCCACCAGCTGTTCCAGGTTCTGGTGCGTGGCAGCGATGATCCGCACATCGACACTGACTTCCTGATGGCCACCCACCCGGTAAAACTGGCCATCGGCCAGTACCCGCAGCAGCCGGGTCTGTACGTCGAGCGGCATGTCACCAATCTCATCTAAAAACAAAGTGCCACCGTCGGCTTGTTCAAAGCGGCCTTTGCGTAAAGTCGCTGCGCCGGTAAAAGCGCCTTTTTCATGGCCGAATAATTCAGATTCAATCAAATCTTTTGGAATAGCCGCCATATTCAGCGCTATAAAAGGCGCTTCGGCCCTTGGGCTGTGTTTATGCAGCGCATGCGCGACCAGCTCTTTACCGGTACCACTTTGGCCATTGATCAGCACACTGATACTGGAACGCGACAAGCGGCCAATAGCGCGGAAGACTTCCTGCATTGCCGGCGCTTCGCCAATGATTTCCGGTACGTGAGAGGGGGCGGCGCTACTCGCGCGCGGTTTTTTCGCCTGCGCATGTTCGAGCGCCCGGCTAATCAGCGCGACAGCTTCGTTGACGTCAAAAGGTTTGGGCAGATATTCAAAAGCACCGCGCTTGAAGGCGTTGACGGCACTGTCGAGGTCCGAATGCGCCGTCATAATAATCACAGGTAATTCTGGTGCCAGTGCCTGCAGCTTGCTCAGCAGCTGCATGCCGTCGGTGCCTGGCATGCGGATATCCGAGACCACCACTGAGGGCTGGTCAAACTCGAGGCGCTGCAGCATCAGGTCGGCCGAGGCGTAACTCTCGCAGACAATCCCGGCGCGCGACAGGGCTTTTTCCAGTACCCAACGGATGGAATTGTCGTCGTCAATGATCCAGACATTCTGCGTCATGGGGTCGCTCCTTCTGCGCTAATCGGTAAGTACAAAGTGAATTCGGTGCGGCCTGGCCAGCTGTCGCAGTCGATCCAGCCACCATGCTGATGGATCAGCGTTTGTGAAATTGATAAGCCGAGGCCGGTGCCGCCGGGTTTGCCGCTGACCATCGGATAAAACAGCGTGTCTTTAATCGCCGGTGGAATGCCGGGGCCGTTGTCGATGACCCGCACCACGGCGACCAGCTTATGCCGGCGGCCGTGAATGGTATGCTGATGTAAAATACGGCTTTGCAGGATGATTTGGCCGCCGCTGGTCAGCACTTGCTGCGCGTTGCGGACAATATTCAGCAGCGCCTGTTCCAGCAGTTCCGGGTCCAGCGAAAAGTCGGGAATACTGGGGTCATAATCGCGGATAAACTGGATGCCGTGTGGATTATCCATCTGTGCCAGCTGACTGACCCGTTCGATGATTTGGTGCAGATTCGACACCACTTTATGCGGTGGCTTGTAAGGTCCAAGCAAGCGGTCGACCAGATTTCGCAGACGGTCGGCCTGGGCAATAATCAGCTGGGTATATTCTTTTTGTTCTTCATTCAGTGATTCTTCCAGCAGCTGTGCGGCGCCGCGTAAGCCACCCAGCGGATTTTTGATTTCATGGGCCAGACCGCGAATGAGTTCCCGGGCCGCCAGATGCTGGTGTTGTTGCAGGCTTTCCATGCTGATTTTGCGTTGCTGATCGACCTGACGCAGCTCCATCAATAAGGCCGGCTGTTCGGTTTCCAGCCAGGTCGCAGTCATATCAAGCAGCAAATGCCGGCCGTCTGGCATCACGCAATGCACGTCACTGATGCCAAAACCCTGTTTGGTATTGAGCGTGCTGACCAGCTGAGCGGCACTTAAATCACTGTATTGGAACAAGCCGGGAAAATATTGCTGATACAGCCGTTTTTCACCGATGCCAAGTAAGGCGCAGCAGGCGGTATTAAAACAAGACACCTGGAGCTGGGTATCCAGCACCAGGATGGCGGTTGTCAGCTGCTCGGCCAGATTAATGCCGGGCAATTCCAGGGCGATATGAGCTTGGGTCACGGCCATTTCCTATTGCACCAAATTAGTGCATTTTGGTGCCCAGTTTAGCTGATTTGCTGAGTGGGCGGGCCGGTTTGCACTATTTTGGGGTAATTGCTGATGCTCGGTGCAGAAAAAACGTTGTTACAGGACTGGTTGCAATAACCTTGCCGTTCTGATCGCTGAGTTCCAGCATCAGCTGGTGTTCGCCGCGATCAATATTATGCAGGATAAAATTAGCATTACTGCTGGGCCCGGCGACGGCCTGACCGTCGAGATAGAGCCTGACGCGCAGGCCCTGTGCAAATAAGGGTTTGACCTGCCCGGAAACGTACACAGTGCCACTGTTCTCGCGCACAGTGCCTTCTTGCTCAGGTTTGGTGATACTGACTTCAAATTTGGGAGTTTGATCGATACTGCGCTGACTGATTTCAGTTGGAGTGACCGCCAGCATCCGGTTGCCTTCTTTGAGCTGCAACTGTGAGGCTCCTGGCACCGGATTATCAGAAAACACCGGCACATTATTTTTATCGACAGTGACAAAAACCGGTTTGTCGTCTTTTTTTTCCTGCGCCATCACAGGATGCAGCAGCAATGCGGCCAATAGCAGGGACCAACCAGCAGGTTTCATCGCAGTGTCCAGCCAGATCAAAGGAGTGATGGAATAACTCTAACTGGCTTTTCTCTGTTTGACCAGAACAAAAAGCCCGCATCAGCGGGCTTTGGTTTTATCTGGCACACACTATAAAAATCAGTGTGTTAGCTTTGGTTTTACACGCTGTAATACAGTTCGTATTCCAGTGGGTGCACTGCCATAGACACGCGTTTGGCTTCAGCACGTTTCAGTGCGATATAAGCATCGATCATCGCGTCTGACATCACGCCGCCTTTAGTGAAGATAGCGCGGTTAGCGTCCAGTGCGTCCAGAGCTTCGTCCAGTGAACCACACACTTGTGGGATCAGCGCTTCTTCTTCTGGTGGCAGGTCGTACAGGTCTTTGTCCATAGCATCGCCTGGGTGGATCTTGTTCTGGATACCATCCAGACCAGCCATCAGCTGTGCTACGAATGCCAGGTACGGGTTCGCTGCCGGATCCGGGAAACGCACTTCGATACGGCGTGCTTTTGCACTTGGTACCAGTGGGATACGCACAGAAGCTGAACGGTTACGGGCTGAATAAGCCAGCATCACCGGCGCTTCGTAGTGTGGCACCAGACGCTTGTACGAGTTGGTTGACGGGTTGGTGAACGCATTGATTGCTTTGGCATGTTTGATAATACCGCCGATGTAATACAGCGCAGTTTCAGACAGACCAGCATACTTGTCACCGGCAAACAGGTTGACGCCGTCTTTGGCTAAAGACTGGTGACAGTGCATGCCTGAACCGTTGTCACCAACGATTGGTTTTGGCATGAAAGTCACAGTTTTACCGTACATGTGCGCTACGTTATGTACGACATATTTCAGCGCTTGTGTTTCGTCGGCTTTTTTCGTCAGTGTGTTGAAACGGGTCGCAATTTCGTTCTGACCGGCAGTTGCTACTTCATGGTGGTGCGCTTCAACAACCTGACCCAGCTCTTCCAGCACCATACACATAGCGCTGCGGATATCGTGGTGTTGGTCTACTGGTGGTACCGGGAAGTAACCGCCTTTCACGCCAGGACGGTGGGCTTTGTTACCGTCTTCATATTCTGCGTCTGAGTTCCAGGCCGCTTCTGAAGAATCAACTTTGAAGAAAGAACCAGACATGTCGTTTTTGAAACGCACATCATCAAACATGAACCACTCTGGCTCAGGGCCAAACAGCACAGTGTCAGCGATGCCGGTCGATTTCAGGTATTCTTCTGCGCGTTTTGCAATAGAACGCGGGCAACGCTCGTAACCCTGCATCGTGCTTGGTTCGATGACGTCGCAGGTGATCAGAATAGTAGTTTCTTCGAAGAAAGGGTCCAGCAGCATAGTGCTGGCGTCTGGCATCAGGATCATGTCTGAATCATTAATGCCTTTCCAGCCGGCGATTGAAGAGCCGTCAAACATTTTGCCGTTTTCGAAGAAATCTTCGTCGATTTGGCTGGCAGGAATAGTAACGTGCTGCTCTTTACCTTTGGTGTCAGTAAAACGTAAATCAACAAACTTCACGTCGTTTTCTTTCATAAAACTCAGAACGTTCGATGCAGACATGCATTCCTCCGGATTCAACTCAAACTAAGGTTCAGGTGCGGCGTGCCGCCGGGTTGCGCTCCTAATGCTAAAGCTATGCCATTATCATAAGTGTATGATTTCAATAGGTATAGCTGACAAGTGCTGCACAACGCATTAAAAATACGCACTGTTATGGTGCGCCAAAGCACCATGCTGGTGCATTTGTGCAGGTGTTGCCCCGCTTCTGTGCAGCGCCAGACGGCAGCGCTAACGATAGCAAGATTTCAGCCCAATACTGCTGGTCGCTGAAAAATAAAATGGCTGGGCAATGTTATGGCCGCCAACTTCGGTGTCAGTTGCGGCGGCTGAAACATTTTCCGGGGAAAGCACCCGGGTATGGCAGAAGAATTGCTTGAACGAGTCCTTGCTGGCACAGGCTTCGGGCAAGGCTTAAACCTGTGATGCTGAAAAAAACAGCAAGGGCGGACCAGATAAATTTCCCTGTCAGTCGTAAAGCAGGTAAAATACGCGCACCAATTTTTCGGGTACTTGCGGTGGGGCACTACAGGCGGGTACACATTTACACTTCACTAAGCGAGTACCAAATAAATGTCTTATGATATCAGCAAGTTGCGCAATATCGCCATCATTGCGCACGTTGACCACGGTAAAACTACACTTGTTGACAAATTACTGCAACAATCAGGCACCTTCGATGCCCGCGCTAAATTGCAGGAACGGATGATGGATTCTAACGCGCAGGAATCTGAGCGCGGCATTACCATCCTGGCGAAAAACACTTCAGTCCGCTGGAATGGCTATCAGATCAATATCCTGGATACACCAGGCCACGCCGACTTCGGTGGCGAAGTTGAGCGCGTTCTGTCGATGGCAGACTCAGTACTGTTATTGGTTGATGCGGTTGAAGGCCCAATGCCACAAACCCGCTTCGTGACACAAAAAGCTTTTGCTCATGGTTTAAAACCAATTGTTGTTGTGAACAAAATCGACCGCCCGGGCGCCCGTCCGGATTGGGTTATTGACCAGGTATTTGACCTGTTTGACAACTTAGGCGCGACTGACGAGCAGTTAGATTTCCCAATCGTTTACGCATCAGCCATCAATGGCTGGGCGACGCTCGATTACAACGAACCAAAAACTGACATCAACGACCTGTTCGCAGCTATTGTTGAACACGTTGCACCACCACAAGTGGAACTGGATGGCGACACACAAATCCAGGTTTCTCAGCTAGATTACTCCAGCTACCTTGGTATTATTGGTATCGGCCGTATCAAACGCGGTACTTTACGCGTCAACCAGCAAGTCACTGTATTGGGTGCGGACGGTTCTAAGCGCAACGGTAAAGTCGGTCAGGTATTCACTTATTTAGGTCTGGAACGGATTGATACGCAGGAAGCAAACGCTGGTGACATCATTGCATTCACCGGTTTAGGCGACCTGAAAATTTCTGACACTATCTGTGCCCCAACCACGCTGGAAGCCTTACCACCATTACAAGTGGATGAGCCGACTGTGACTATGACTTTCCAGGTCAACACGTCACCGTTCGCCGGTAAAGAAGGTAAGTTCGTGACCTCACGCCAAATTCTGGAGCGCTTAACCCACGAACTGAAACACAACGTCGCGCTGCGCGTTGAAGAAACCGAAGACGGTGACAAGTTCAAAGTGTCTGGCCGTGGTGAACTGCACTTAGGCGTATTAATCGAAAACATGCGCCGTGAAGGTTTCGAACTGGCCGTATCTCGTCCTGAAGTGATCATGAAAGTGATTGATGGCGAGAAAATGGAACCAATTGAAAACGTCACCATCGACGTGGAAGAGCAGCACCAGGGCTCGATCATGGAGAAAATGGGTGAGCGTAAAGCGGAAATGACCAACATGCAGCCAGATGGTAAAGGCCGCATCCGGATGGATTTCCAGATGCCAAGCCGTGGTCTGATCGGTTTCCGTACCGAGTTCATGACGCTGACTTCAGGTACTGGTCTGATGTACAACAGCTTTGATCATTACGGCCCACACAAAGGCGGTAACATCGGCCTGCGGATGAACGGCGTACTGATTTCTAACGCGACGGGCAAAGCTGCCGGTTATGCGATTTTCTCACTGCAGGAACGCGGCCGGATGTTTATCGGTCATGCCGACGAAGTGTATGAAGGCCAGGTGATTGGTATCCACAGCCGCAGCAACGACTTAACAGTCAACTGCTTAAAAGGCAAACAGCTGACCAACGTGCGTGCTTCAGGTACTGACGAAGCAATTAACCTGGTGCCGCCAATCCGTTACACGCTGGAACAGGCGCTGGAATTTATCGATGACGACGAGCTGGTTGAAGTGACGCCACTGTCTATTCGTATTCGTAAACGTCACCTGACTGAAAACGACCGTAAACGCGCCAGCCGCGCTTAATTCCGGTTGTTAGCATCCAAACCCGCGCTTGTCGCGGGTTTTGTTTATCTGCCGCTGGTGGTTTCGGCAGCGGCGGGACAAAGATCTGGCGGCGGCAATCAATGCTGTGTATCTTGCTGCACGGATGCCCATAAGTTGGATGGAGTCACAGCGCAATGACGTCGCGCCGGTCATTTTACAAAAATAAAACCGTTCTGGTCGTCGACGATTCTGACCAAATCCGTAGTTATTTCAAAAGCATGTTGTTGCTTATCGGCTTTGATGACGTCACGCTGGCCCGTGATGCTGACATGGCGTTGTCCTGCTGCCGGCGTATTCCCTTCGATTTTATTCTGTGTGATTTTCATCTGGGCAGTGGGCGGGACGGTTATCAGCTGTTTGAGATCCTGCGCAATGAACAACTATTAAAGCCTGAGTGCTGTTTTCTGGTGGTCAGCGCAGAGCGCCAGCGTCAGGCGATTTACGGCATTATCGAATTTCAGCCTGATGATTATTTATTAAAACCCTTTAGTTATGCGGAGCTGGAACGGCGTATCACCCGGGCTTATCACATTAAACAAGCGCTGAAACTGGCTTATCAGGCCATTCATCAGCGTGACTTTGCCGACGCTGTCCTGGCCTGTGATCACGTGGTAGACCACCGCAGCCAATATGCGATGCATGCAACCCGCCTCAAAGCTGAGCTGTTAGTCCGGCTGGAACGTTTTGATGAAGCCGAACAGCTCTATCAGTGGGCCCTAACAGTGCGCGACTTTGCCTGGGCGCGGCTGGGGCTCGCGGTCACTTATGGCTATCAGGGACGCAGCAATGAAGCTGAAGCACTGTTACAGGAATTGTCGGGGCAGGCGGAAACCCGGATTGAGGCGCTGGACTGGCTGACCCGCTTATATATCAGCCAGCAAAATCCGACCGCCGCTTTGACCGCTGTCGAACAGGTGGCAAAGTCCTCGCCGCGCAATTACCTGCGCCAGCATGTGCTGGCGACGCTTGCCGTGATTGAAAACCGCAAGGATTTGTCGGTACAGGTACATCAGCGGCTGCTGAACGCCGCGCGTTATTCGATGTATGACACAGCCGACAATATGCTGAATTTCGCCCGCGCTTTGATTGAACAGGCCAAAGATCAGGACCCTAAAGCGCGTAAAGAAACGCTGCAGCGGTTAGAAAGCTTTTTAATGACCATCAAAAAACGCTTTCATCCGGCCAGTTTCGAACACGATCGTTTAGTGGTCGATGCCCGCATCGCGATGCTCGAAGGCCGGACCAAAGACGCGCTGCAATTACTTGAGCACAGTGAACAGCTCAGCCTGGAAAAGCATCTGTCGCCGGCCGGCATGCTGGACCGGGCCCGGGCTTATTTTGAAACTGGCAATCTGGCGATGTGTGACCACTATATGGGTGCCTTATCTGCGCTGACGCAGGACGATAACTTATATTGCAGTGCTATTGGCCTGATGATGCAGCACGAACAGAAAAAGCATCAGGAATTGCGCCAGCAACTGATGGACCGCAATGCCGCCGGCATGCAAGCCTATGGCAGTGGTGACTTCTCGATGGCGATTGATTATTTCCGTACTGCATTAGAATCAATGCCGGCCAACGTCAATATCGCGCTGAATCTGCTGCAGGCCTTGAGTATGCGTGACGGGCTTAACAGCGATTTAACTGCGCTGGCACGCCATTGCATCAGCTTAATCAAAGCGGGCCAGCTGCCTGCCGATCAGCAAAAACGTTATCAGGTTTTACTGAGTCATCTGGACCTGTGATGCTGGCTGGCGTTTCAGCCACGCATTGATTACACTGCGCCGGTTTTCCTGCAAAGAGAGCCAGCCATGTCTGTTCAAACCGCTTTATCTTTCCGCTTGTTGCCCTGGTTATTCACGCCATTTTTGTTACTGAGCTGTACGCCGGCAGACCCATTGCAACATTTCTCCGGTCCGGCGCAAGGTTCGACCTATAACGTTACTTATTGGACAGAAACTGAAATCAAAGCCACTGATTTACAAAAACAAATCACCGCAGAGTTAGACCGCATCGACGTGGTGATGTCCAATTACCGGCCCGATTCGGTCATCGAACAATTTAACAGCAATAAAGTCAGCACCGCCCAGCAAGTTGGCGCTGAGCTGGTCGCGCTGGTGGAAGATGCGCGTCAGATCACTCAGGCCAGCCACGGTTGTTACGATTTAACCGTGAAACCGCTGTTTGAACTCTGGGGTTTTAAAGCCGACAAATTTAACCAGCCAACGCCGGAGCAAATTGCTGAGACCATGAAGCTGGTGGGTATGGCTAAAATCAGTACCAGTGCTGATACCATGACAAAATCTAATCCTGAAGCGCGGGTTGACGTGTCGTCGATTGCGCAGGGTTATACGGTGCGACAGCTCGCGCTGATACTGGAAAAGGCCGGCGTGACCAATTATCTGGTGGAAGTGGGGGGCGAGTTACAAGTCCGTGGTAAAAAACCAGCCGGCCAGTCGTGGAAAGTCGCGATTGAAAAACCATTGCCGGGCGATCAGCGTCTGCAAAAAATCATTGAAGTCCAGCAGGATGAACCGTTGGCGATTATGACTTCCGGCACCTACCGGCATTATTTTGATGCCAATGGCCAACGATTCAGTCATGTGCTGGACGCCCGGTATGGCGCGCCAGTGCGGCATAATACGGTGTCAACGACGGTGCTGATTGACAATGCCACCTTTGGTGATGCCTGGTCGACGGCGTTTTTGTGCCTCGGCAGTGAGGACGGGCTGAAGGTTGCAGATGCGCTGGGGCTGAAAGTGCTGTTTATTGATCAGCACGGCGACCAGCTGCAGGAGAAATCCAGTCAGGCGCTGGCACAAAGCAAAGCCGTGGTACTGCGCTAATTAAGTGTAGTTGCCGTGAGCGACCAGCTTTGTGATAGGCTGCTGCTTCCGGCACCGCACTCAGTGCCAGTTCAGGACAGGATGATGCCCGAATTTATTCTCAACAGCTGGCGTTTTGGCCGGCTTTACCTGCAACGTTGTCAGCATGACCAGATTGGTATGATCGGTGGTTATCTGGCCTACATCTCGATTTTATCGCTGGTGCCGCTGGTTGCCGTGGCCTTTTCGGTATTAAACGCTTTTCCGATGTTTGCCGGCTTACGCGGCGAAATTGAAGCTTTTGTCTACGCCAATATTGTGCCCTCGCGTGGCGAGGAAATTCAGAGTTATATCAACGGTTTTGTTGAAAATATCGGCCAGATGACCACAGTCGGTGTGCTGTTTCTGGTGCTCGTCGCACTGATGCTGATCCACAATATTGATAAAACGCTGAACAAAATCTGGCGGGTGCAAAAACGGCCGCGGCTGGTGATTTCCTTGTCGATTTACTGGATGATCCTGACGCTTGGACCGATTTTGCTCGGCAGTTCCATCGCGCTGACCTCTTATCTGGCGTCTTTAAGCCACCTGGCCGACGATTACACGCCGGGTTTGTCCAATTTCCTGCTGTCTTTTACGCCTTATCTGATGTCGTTGCTGGCTTTTTTTATGCTCTATCAGCTGGTGCCGAATATTAAAGTGCGGTACGGCCATGCGGTATGGGGTGCTTTGTTAGCCAGTATTTTGTTTGAAATGCTGAAAAACGGTTTTGCCTTATATATCCAGCACTTCCCGTCTTATCAGGCGATTTATGGCGCCTTAGCGCTGGTGCCTATTCTGTTTGTCTGGATTTATTTATCCTGGCTGGTCGTGCTGATTGGCGCTGAGCTGACAGCATTATTACAGGAACAACATTGCCGCGCTTTGCAACTGGCGCAACATAAAGCGCAACGTGACAAACAACAGCATGTTGCCGTTCCTCCGGAGTCTTCTGATGTACCGCACTGAACCTGTGGAAAGTTATTACACTGGCTGGTTGGACCGGCCACATGGTCACCGGCTCTATCTGGAGCAAAGCGGTAACCCGGACGGCATTCCGGTGCTGATGTGTCATGGCGGCCCAGGTGGCGGCAGCTCGCCGTTTCAGCGCACACTGTTTGACCCGCAGCAATACCGGATTGTGTTGTTTGATCAACGCGGCTGCGGCCAATCGACGCCGTTTGCCAGCATCAGCCATAACACCACTGCAGAGCTGATTGGCGATATCGAGGCCATTCGCCAATTGCTGGGTATTGAGCAGTGGGTGGTGGCGGGCGGCAGCTGGGGCAGTACTTTAGCACTGGCTTATGCGCAGCAGTATCCACAGCGTTGCCTCGGCCTGATTTTGCGGGGTATTTTCCTCGGCCGGCCGGAAGACATCGATTGGTTGTACCGTCCCGGTGGCGGTGCCAGTCAGCTGTTTCCGGATTATTATGCTGACTTTTTTGCGCCGATCGCTGCGTCGAAGGGGCTGGATATTCTGGTGGCCTACCAGCAATTGCTGCAGCATTCGGATACTGGTATTCAGCTGCAGGCGGCGAAGGCCTGGAGTCTGTGGGAAGCGCGGGTCGCGACATTACTGCCCAATACTGCGATGCGGGATGGCGCGCTGGAACCGGAGTCGGCGTTGCCGCTGGCGCGCATCGAAAATCACTATTTCCTGCATCACTGTTTTTTACGGCCCAATCAGCTGCTGGAAGATTTGGCCGCGGTGACTCACTTGCCCTGTTATATCGTGCACGGTCGTTACGACAGTGTCTGTAAAATGGAAAATGCCTGGACTTTGCATCAGGCCTGGCCGGATTCAGTATTGACTATTGTCAGCAATGCCGGTCATTCCGCCAGTGAAACCGGTATTAGCCGGGCTTTGTATGATGCATCGCTGCTGTTAGCCCGCCGTCTTGGAGATTCGCGTTGATTGCTTTAATTCAAAGAGTCCGCCGTGCTGATGTCACAGTTGCAGAACAGGTGGTTGGCGCTATTGGCCATGGCATGCTGGTATTGCTTGGCGTGGAGGCCGGTGATAGCAGCGCCGAATTACACAAGCTGGCAGACAAGGTACTGAAATACCGGCTGTTCAGCGATGCGGCCGGCAAAATGAATCTGAATTTGCAGCAAGCCGGTGGCGAAATGTTAGTCGTGTCGCAATTTACACTGGCGGCAGATACCAATTCAGGGCTGCGGCCCAGTTTCACCCCGGCGGCGCGGCCGGAACTGGCTGAACCCATGTATCTGCAGTTTGTTGACTATTGCCGGGCGCAGGGCGTGACGGTCGCGACCGGTCAGTTTGCTGCCGACATGCAGGTCAGTCTGGTTAACGACGGCCCTGTCACTTTTTGGCTGCAAGTTCCGCCTGCATTGGCTGAAGCCAGAGGTTAGCTGCATGAACTATCAGGTTATCTCTCCGTCTACTGCCGAAGAATGGCAGGGGTATTATCAACTGCGTTATCAGGTGCTCCGAGAGCCATGGGGCCAGCCACTCGGTTCAGAGCGCGACGAGCTGGAGGCCAACAGTGCGCACCGGATGGTGCTGGATGCGGACGGCGCCGTGCTGGCGGTCGGGCGTATTCATCAGCTGGCTGATGGCTGGTGCCAGGTGCGTTATATGGCCGTCGCGGAAGCTGCACGTGGTAAAGGCCTCGGTGCTTTAGTGCTCAGGTCGCTGGAACAGCAGGGCGTGGTCTGGGGCTGCCGGCAACTGACGCTCAATGCCCGTGAAAACGCCTTTGGTTTTTATCAGAATCTTGGTTATCAGGCTGGTCGGGCGCTGGAGCCCTTGTATGGCATTGCGCATCAGCAAATGACCAAACGGCTGCGGCTGGATGGCAGTGCGCCAGAGTGGCTGCAGTGGTGTGGCAGTTTGCAGCAAACCTGGCATCAGACCATTCCACTGTCAGCGTTTATGCAGCTCACCGTAGACCAGTTTGATGGGCATTTACTGGCGTGCCGCGCGCCATTGCCACCGAATAAAAATCTGCACCACAGCATGTTTGCCGGCAGTATTTACAGTCTGATGACTTTAACCGGCTGGGGATTGGTCTGGTTACAGCTGCAGGCGCTGGGGCTGCACGGTGACATTGTGCTGGCGGATGCCGATATCCGTTATCTGGCGCCAGTGCGCCAGGACGCCCGGACGGAAGTACTGCTTAGTGAAGCACGCGGCGATTTGGCCAATTTGGCGCATGGTCGCAAAGTCCGTCAGCAGTTGACGGTGCGCCTGGTGCATGCCGGTCAGGTACTGGCTGAATTCCACGGTCGTTTTGCCGTTTTGCCGGTGCAACCGGCGGCATCCGGGGCGTAATCATGGCAACAGTGCTGATTTTCGGTTGTGGCTGGTTGGGCAGCCAGCTTGGCGTGGCGTTGGCTGAGGCAGGGCATCGGGTCTATGGCAGCCGGCGCAGCGAACAAAACCTGCTGACATTACCGCCACAAATCCAACCGCTGTGGTGGGATGGCCTGAGTCTGTTTGACGGCGCCATTCAGGCACTGCTGCCAGACAGCTGGGTGATTCTGGCGATGCCGCCGGCGGCGCAGCGCGATGGCGGCAGCGCTTACCTCGAAAGTTTACAGCTGATCCTGAGTCAAAGTAGCAGGGCAAAACGGCTGGTCCTCTGTTCCTCAACCGGCGTCTATGCCGGCCTCGCGGGTCATGTCAATGAATCGGCCGCCCCCGGTCCGGAACCCCGTGCGGCACTGTTGTGGCAAGCTGAGCAGCTGGTGCGCCAGCATCCGGCGCCTTATATTCTGCGACTGGCCGGTTTAGTCGGGCCAGGCCGTCATCCGGCAAGCTTTACCCGGCACGGTGTGATGGCTGGGCCGGAACAACCGGTCAATCTGGTCCACAGTCATGATGTTTGCCGCTGGGTTTGTCAGTTGCTGACAGCATCAGGCCATGGTTTTCCTCAAGTGGTTAATTTGTCTGCGCCTTTGACTGCTACCAAAGCGGAATTTTATACCGCTGCCTGCGTCCAGGCCGCAGTCGCGGTACCGCAGTTTGTGGCAGCTGTTGAGCCTGGTCGAACTGTCGATGCCAGTCTGAGCCAGCGCGACACGGGTTTTGTTTATCGGCATCATGGCATCAGCGGCCTCTGCAGTTAACACCAGCGCAAACTGCGCAGTCAAAGCAATATCATAAATTTATCAAAGCTTAGTTGACTTTTTCCACGCGGATGCCGGCAGCATAGCCATCATAGGAACATGGCTCAGGAATCTGCGATTGGATCTCAATAAATGGCTACTCGGATCAGGTTGCTGTACCGCACTGGGCGTCGCAGCAGGTTTTTTTTATCTGTATGGCAATACTGCTGATGCTGGCCTGATGAATCCCCAGTGGTATCAACAACCGCTGTTAATAGTGTTTACCGGCATGTTGTTGCTGGCCTTAGTGTTGAATGTGCTTGCGGTATTTGGTGTTCAATTTCACCGCAATCCGCGAGTGCTGTTGCATCCAGAACCTGCAGCCCAGCATAATTTTCACCGGCTGGGTTTGCAGTTTTTGCAGCAACAATCAGCGCAAAAATTACCCGGCGTCGATAACTACTACCTCAAACCAGAATATGGTGTTTTGTATTATCTGCAGTCTCCGACCGATGAGCCGCTTGATATTGTGCAGCTGCGGCAGATTTTCCAGCAGATGTTACGGCATCAGTGCCAAAGCGCACTCGCGATAGTGCCGGAGCGGCTGGACAGCCCGGCCCAGATCTTTGCTCTCGAAGCCAACATCAGAGTGCTGGATCCCGAACAACTGCAGAATTGGTTAAAAGCCTGAAAATATGCAGAGTTGGGAACAATATCAAAACTTCGTAAGGTTTTTTTGTCTCTATTTTGGCAATTTATTTCTGCGTGTAACGCAGAGGGATCGCCACAAATACCCGGGATTGGGTAGAAACACCGCCTGCCTGGCTGGACTTGTTCCAGCCTTTTTTTGCGCTGTCATTGCCAAGTGGCCGCAGCTGGGTGACAGATATCTGTGGTGGGGTAGAAGACTCACCGCAGTAAAATCTGAGGTGAGGCCATTGCTGCAGCAATATGCTCTGATGGCAAAGCAGGGAAGAGCAGTGGCAGACCCTGACTAACAGGGGCTGCCTGACGCAGTTAAATCTTGAAGGTACTGATTGCGGCGCTGAGCTGGCTGGCGTTGTCGCTGACCGCCGCACTGTGCTGCAGCGTTCTGTCGGCTTTTTCAGAACTCTGGCCAGACAGTTGTACCATGTCCCCCATATGGCCGGAGATCAGATCACCCAATGCCAGTTGCTGCTGGGTGGCGCTGGCAATGGCAGTACTGATTTGATGCATCTGGCTGATAGCCTGATTGACCTGACCGAGCGACTGCACCAGATCTGCCGTGTGATTGACACAATATTCAGCATCGGTTTTGCCTCTGGTAATAGCGCTGACGGCGGAGGTACTTTCCTGCTGCAGGGTTTGGATCATCTGCCGGATCTCATCAACCGCGGCCTGGCTGCGTACCGCCAGTGAGCGGACTTCATCGGCCACCACGGCAAAACCGCGGCCCTGTTCACCGGCGCGCGCTGCCTCGATGGCTGCATTAAGCGCCAGCAAGTTGGTCTGCTCGGCAATGCCGCGGATGGTAGCCAGGATACTGCCGATATTATTCGATTGCTCGTTCACTTTGAGCATAATAGTGGCGGTACTGCTGAGCTGTTCTGCAAGACCGCTGATTAACGTGTTGTTCTCGTTAGAAATTTTGTCTATTTGCTGGCTTTGTCCTAAAGCATGCTGCATTTCCTGTACTGCCAGTTGCGCCTGCTGTGCAATCTGATGCGTATTGTCATTGAGTTGTAAGGTGGTTTGATTCACGTCGTTGATTTGGTTTTGCTGGCTTTGTAAGGCGCGGTTAATCTCCTGCACTTCGTCTTTGGAACGTTCGGCATTGTGCTGCAATTCACCGGAGCTGCTGACAATCCGGTGAATCAGCTGGCTTAATGCTTCAATCAGACTGTTGACCTTCATCGACAAAGCGCCAAACTCATCTTCATTTTCGATGGCAAGACGCCGCGTCAGGTCACCGGCGGCGACTTCGCCCAGCACTTTATTAATGCCGGCGAGTGGTTTCAGCATGGCGTTGATGGTCAGGTAAGCCGCAGCGCCTGCCAATGCCACTAGCACCACCATGATTATAATAGTGCGGACCTGGCCAAAGGACAGTGCCGATGACACTTCAGCCTGCAGGCTGTTGAATTGCTGATCGGCAGCTTTGAGCAGTTGGTCCAGCGCGCTGATCGCCTGGGCGATGGCCTGTTCGGATTTACTTAATTCCATCTGGGCCTGTTGCAGTGCAGTGAGTTGCTGTTGTTTAAGCCGGACCAGGCCGTTCTCGGCGCTGATGCGTTGTTTGACACTGCTTAGTTGATCATTAAAAGTCTGCCATAAGTCTGTGGCATCGACTTCGTCCACCAGTTTGCTGATGTAGTCCAGATTGCCCTGCATATCACTAATGGCAAACTCCAGGTTTTGCTGGCTCTCCGTGGTCTGGCTTAGCTCCGTGTAAGCGCCGGTCTCTTTGACAGTCTGCATTAAACTCAGTAACTGGCCATCCACCCGACCGGCAGCACCGGCCAGCAGTTCCAGCTGCGCTTTTTTACCGGGAGTTTCCAGATAAGAGATGTCCACCAGGGTGGCGCCGGCATCGTCAATCAACTGCACCAGCTGTTTGACTTCTGCAGCGGCTGCTTCGCCAGCCGTCAGTGTGGTTAGCTTGGCAGCAAACATCGCGTTGACGGCATTTTGATATTGTTCGAAATGTTGTTTGGCCTGCGCCAGTGGCTGATTCAGGCTTGCTTCCGTTGCCGTCAGTGTACTGAGCGTTTTAATCTGTTGCTGGTATTGCTCACTGGCGCTGGCAAAATCGGTTTGGAACTGGTTGATAGCTTTCGGTTGTTCGGCCATAAAGCCCAGCGCCGACAGCTTGGCCAGTTTCAAAAGTTGTATTTGCGCCTGATTACTTTGTTGTTGTACCGGCACGGCGATGTCATTGACCCGGCTGCCGGAGGCTGACACCACCGCAAAGCTCCACAAAGACGATAAGCTGGCAAACAGCAGCAATAATGCAATAAAGCCAAAGCCGAGAATGACTTTGTGAGCCACGGTGAGTTTCATGTCTGGTCCTGTTGTCTCATTTGTCTTCTTCGTCTGTAGTGATTTTAGTATTGACGAAGTTCTTTTTTGTGCAAAGAGGTTCAGGAAATTAACAGAGTTAAATCAGCTGGTCCAGCCAGTATCTGCGAAAAAATGCATTTAATAAAAACAGGTATTTAGCGCTGATCCTGCGACTAATAAGAAACAAATGGCGGTCATATCGCAGCTTGTCGCGGCAGTGTTATTGTGGTTGTGCCGCAACTGTTATTCGGTTGGGCTGATATTTAAATGCCCGCCAAGCCGGTAGCGGCTGCCGGCAGAGGTTAAAAAAGCAAAGCTGACAGCGCCGCCGCGGCTGAAGGTGCGCCGTGTCAAACGCAAACAAGGTTCGTGTGGCGTGAGTTTCAGGTGCTTGCAGGTAAACTCATCCGGCAGCACCGCTTCAATGATGTGGTCCGCCTCGGTCAGCGGTGCCACCGCGCTTAAATACTCATGTGGCGTCTGGTAACGAAAGTCCTGCTGCAGATAGAGCGGCACCATCTTCGGGTTGACGTAGCGCGCTTCTAATTGCAACGGGGTTTGATTGTCATAGTGCACAATCAGTGAGAAAAACACCGGTTCATTACGGTTCAGGCCTAAAGCGCCGGCCACCAGAGCCGGGCAGGGGAGACTGGTAAGCTGCACTAATTGCGCGCTGTGAAAATGTCCCCGCGCCTGAATTTCGTCGGCGATATTGCGGATCTCTAACAGCGCCGATTGTGACTTTGGTGATGCAACAAAACTGCCGACGCCCTGAGTGCGGTACAACACCCCTTGTTCGGTCAGTTCCTGCAACGCCCGGCGGGCAGTCATCCGACTGACAGCAAACTGGTCGCACAGCGCATGTTCAGAGGGCACCCGGCTGTGTTCCGGCCAGTTGCCAGTTTCAATCTGGCTGAGAATAAACTCTTTAATCGCGGCGAATTTCGGTGTGCCACTGTCGTTACTGCGTTGCATCCGCTGTACCTGTGCTTTGAGGGGCTGGTCTGAGATCTGGCAATAAATAGCGGATCTCGATTGTCTATACAAGTGAATGCGGTAGAATTTGCCGGATAAAAGCGCCAGCGTGTTGCCGTGCTGGTTTGTGGATGACTCTGCTTCTACTTACAGGACAGCTGATATGCAGCATTTTGATGCGATTTGGTACAACGTCAACCTGGCAACCATGGACCCCTCGCGGGACGTGCCTTATGGCGCTATCCCTAATGCGGTGCTGGCCGTCAAAGATGGTCTGATCGCCTACTGCGGCCCCCGTGCGGAATTGCCGGCCTATGACTCGCTGGCAACTCCGGCGTATGACGGTCAGGGCGGCTGGTTATTGCCAGGGTTGATCGATTGCCATACGCATCTGGTCTATGCCGGCAGCCGGGCCAATGAATTTGAAATGCGCCTCAATGGTGCCACTTATCAGCAAATTGCTGAAAGCGGTGGTGGCATTCAGTCCACAGTGGCGGCAACTCGGGCAGCCTCGACAGAGGAATTGTTTATACTGGCGAAAGACCGTTTAAACAGCTTGCTGGCGCAGGGTGTGACCACAGTGGAAATCAAATCCGGTTATGGTTTAAGTCTGGAGTCTGAACGCAAAATACTCCAGGTGGCACGTTTGTTAGCCGAGCATCACCCTGTCGGGATCCAAACTACTTTTCTTGGCGCCCACGCGTTACCGGCAGAATATCGCGGCAACAGTGATGGCTATCTGGATCTGGTGGTCGAGACCATGCTGCCGCAGTTGCAGCAGGAAGGGCTGATTGATGCGGTTGATGTGTTTTGTGAAGGTATCGGCTTTTCGGTGGAACAGAGCCGGCGCTTATTCAACAAAGCCAAAGCGCTGGGCTTGCCGGTCAAGGCGCATGCCGAACAGCTGTCGAGTTTAGGCGGCGCCAGTCTGGTGGCCGAATTTGGCGGTTTATCAGCCGATCATATTGAATATCTGACTGAAGCTGACGTGCAGGCAATGGCACAGTCCGGCACTGTCGCCGTGTTGCTGCCCGGTGCATATTATTTCCTGCGCGAGACCAAAATGCCGCCAATTGACCTGCTGCGGCAGTATCAGGTGCCAATGGCTGTCTCGACTGATTTAAATCCCGGTACTTCGCCGCTGTGCAATCTGCCGCTGATGCTGAATATGGCCTGCACTTTATTCCGCCTTACGCCGGCAGAAGCGCTGGCCGGCGTGACCCGCCACGCGGCAACAGCGCTTGGTCTCACCGATCGGGGCATACTGAAAACTGGTTTGCGCGCCGATCTGGCGCTGTTCAAGATTAGCCAGCCGGCTGAACTCTGTTATCAGTTTGGCGTTAATCCACTGAAACAGCTGGTGGTTGGTGGTCAGCTGGTACCGCTGGCGTCCCGGACCTGACTGGGGCGCACTGACGTCCCGGGCCGGACTGCAGCGCGCTGACTTTACAACCAAACAAAAAAGCGTAAGCTCAGGCCATACGCACTCCTCAGGTACTGGAAATATGCGCTGGAGTTTGGTTGTTGTCGCGTTTTTGTACGTTGTGCCGGCCGCTGCTGCGACTCAGACCGATGTTTTGCCCTGGTGGGCCTTTGCCGGGTTTATCGGTTTGTCGCTGCTGTGTGCTTTTATCACTGTCTTATGGTGGCGCGCCCGCCAGCCACTTCCTGTCGCGGCGGGTCATGAGCCGCCTTTTCATTTATTGCATGACGAAATCAGTGGCTTGCCGAATAAATGGCTGGTAAAGCAGGATTTTCAGATATTTATTACCAGCCGGCCTCAGGCGCAGCTGGCGCTGGTGTTAGTTAAAATCGACCAGTTTGAACGGGTTAATCAATTACTTGGCTACAGCCATGCCAATCTGGTACTGAGTCAAATCGCCCGCCGGCTGAATCAGGCGGCCGCAGCCCATCAGGGCATCCTGCCGCTGAGTAGTGAAGATGCTTTTGTCGCTCATTTGGGTGGCGTCGATTTCCTGTTGTTGGTGGACCAGCAGGGCAAACAACATCAGGCCGGCTATCTGGCCCATCAGCTGGAACGGGAAATTGCTGAACCGTTGCTGTTACGCGGCTGCGCTGTCGATTATCGCATCTTGTCCGGTATTAGTCTGTATCCACAACATGGCCAGGATTTCTCTGAGCTGGTAGAAAAAGCCCATCTGGCGTTGCAGCAACGGCTGCTCCACGCTACGGATTCGCCGCTGTATCAAAACGAGATGTCTGCGACCACGCCGGACAAGCTGGCGATGATGGCAGAGCTGCAGCAAGCTATCGCCGCACAGCAGTTGCAGTTGGACGTGCAGCCGCAAGTCCTGCTGCCGGACCGGCAGGTAGTCGCGGCGGAAGTGCTATTGCGCTGGGCGCATCCGGTGCAGGGGTTACTGGCGCCGAAACAGTTTATTCCATTGGCCGAACGGATGGGGCTGATGTTTCCGCTCACCTGTTGGGTGCTGCAGCAGACCATCCAGATGCTGGCCACCTTGCAAAAAGAAGGCATTGTGCTGCAGCTGGCGGTTAATATCAGCAGCAGCGATTTATTGCAGATTGAACTGGCTGAACATATTCAGCAGTTACTGGCGAAGTATCAGGTTAAACCCGGTCAGCTGATCCTGGAATTAAAAGAGGAAGCGCTGATGACAGAGCCAGACGCCGTACTGCCCATGCTGCAACGGTTGCGGGCGCTGGGTCTGGTGCTGGTGCTGGACGATTTTGGCACCGGCTATACCTCGCTTGGGATGCTGCGTGAGTTTCCGCTGCAACAGGTCAAAATCGATGCGCAGTTTATCGGTGGTATGCATAAGTCGGATGCTCAGGTGGCTATCACCGGCGCCATTATTGATCTGGCAAAAAATCTGCGGCTGGACGTGGTGGCAGAAGGGGTTGAAGAGCAGCCAACGGCGGAGAAATTAGCGCGGATGGGCTGCGTCCGCGCGCAGGGTTTTTTATTCAGCCAGCCCTTTGCGCTGGACGGATTGCCGGCCTGGATGCGGCAACATCAGTTTAATCAGACTGGTGCCTGACGTTTTTACACGCCCTAGGGGCTGTTGACGTTTGGTGTTTGTTTTTGCAGCAGTTTGTCACCACGCGGTGGCCGGCTTATGCAAGGCAGTGCGAGAGCCGTACGTGGTACCCAGTGTGTTATTCTACACAAACGAGCACTAACGCAGCAGAAAGAGCTGCCAAACGCTGCCCGAAGGGTTCGTTTGGCGGCGATTTGGGCTTTGTCACTCGTTGCT
>SSFI01000027.1 GCA_008015325.1 Rheinheimera sp. | reverse complement strand
CTGCGTATTTCGGGGTCATCCGGACACCCATTTCGGTATGATCCGGCCAATCGTTTCGGTATCATCCGGCCACCCATTTCGGTGTGATCCGGACAGTCGTTTCGGTGTCATCCGGCCACCCATTTCGGTGTGTGCCGGACAGCTGTTTCGGCGTCATCCGGCCATCTTTTTCTTTCTTCGTTTCAGGTGCTTTGGCATAACAGGTTTTTCCCTGGGAGCCGGAGCTTGTATGACACGCAAAAAGAAATCGATGAGGACTGATATGAGAACTTATCTGGATGTGTTCCGGCTTTGTTTTGAAGACCAGCTTTCCTACCGCCAAATAGCCCTCGCTTTGGGCATTGGCCGCTCGACCGTTACCGAGCTTGTTGCCCGGTTTAACAGCCTTAACCTCGCTTGGCCACTCTCGCCAGAAGTGTCATTAGTGACGCTGGATCAGGCGCTGTTGCCTGGTCGTGATTACCAGACTAAACGGGTGCTACCGGATTGGCTGAAACTCGATATTGAGCTTAAAGATCCGAAGCTAACCAAGCAGTTATTGTGGCAGGAATACCAGGCCGAACATGGCCGCGCCGCCTTAGGTTACACCCAATTCTGCGAGCATTACCGCCGCTGGAAAGGCTCGCAACGCCGCTCGATGCGCCAGACTCATTATGCCGGTGAAAAGCTGTTTATCGACTTCTGCGGCCCGACGGTGCCGATTGTCGACCCGCACACCGGCGAAATCCGCAAAGCCGCGATCTTCGTGGCCACCTTAGGCGCTTCCAATTACACCTATATCGAAGCTTGTGCCGGGCAAGATCAGCAGTCCTGGTTGATGGCCAACAGCCGCTGCTTAGAGTTCTTAGGTGGCGTACCGACTTTGTTAGTACCGGATAATCTCAAAGCTGCTGTGGTTAAAGCCGACAAGTTCGAGCCGGTGATTAATCACGATTATCAAGCGCTGGCGCGGCATTACCGCTGCACTGTGATCCCGGCACGGCCTTATAAGCCCAAAGATAAAAGCAAAGTTGAAGGGGCAGTGCTGATTGTGGAGCGCTGGGTGTTAGCGCGGCTACGCCATCATATTTTTTACTCGCTGGAGGCGCTGAATCAGCAGCTACGCTTCCTCACAAAAGAACTGAATGCACGGCCGATGAAATCCTATAACGGTTTGAGTCGCAACGACTTGTTCCAGCAAATTGACCTCCCGGCACTCAAAGCGCTGCCCGCGCATCCGTATGAATACACCGAGCATAAAATCGTAAAAGTGGCGCCGGATTACCATGTGCAATACGACAAACATCTTTACTCGGTGCCGCATAGTCTGTGCGGTGAACGGCTTGAAATCCAGGCCACTGCCAGGCTTATCCGCCTTTATCATCAAGGCAAATGTGTGGCGCAGCATGTGCGAAGCTCTAAAGCATTTGGCCAGACAAGTGAGCTGGCGCACTTCCCACCAGCGCATGCGGCGCAGCAGAAATGGGACAGCGCGCGACTGCAACAATGGGCAGGCAACATTGGACCCGACACCTTGGGTGTGGTGTTGGCGATGGAGCGGCGAAAAGCCCATCCGGTGCAGGCGCAACGGGCTTGCCTGGGTCTGCTTAGCCTACAAAAACGCTATGGTAATGAGCGGTTAGAACGTGCCTGCACCATCGCGCTGCAGCAGCAAGCTACCTTCACCGGCTTTATTAAAAACCTGCTGAAAAACGGTTTAGACCAGCCAGATCCGACATCTGAAAAAACCAGCACGCTCACCCACCATCAAAATTTACGTGGCCCTCTCGAATTCCAATAAGGACAACAACATGGACCTTCTCAATACTCAATTACGTCAGTTGAAACTGGCGGCCATGGCCGGTGCGCTAGAGCTGCAACGGCAAAACCCACACACTTACAATCAGTTAAGCTTCGAAGAACGGCTTGGGTTACTGGTAGAACAAGAGCAGTTATCACGCGATAACACCCGCCTTGCCAGGCTTCGCAAAGAAGCTGCACTGCGGCTTCGCGCTACGCCGGAAGGGCTGCGATATCCGGCAACGCGGGGCTTGCGGCCAGAGCAACTGCAGCCGCTGCTGCAAGGGCATCACCTGCAATACCAACAAAATGTGCTCATTACCGGCGCCACCGGCTGCGGTAAAACCTATCTGGCCTGCGCACTTGGCGAACAAGCCTGCCGCCAAAACAAACGGGTTCGATACTATCGTCTGGGTCGGCTGCTGGAAGCGTTAAAGCTGGGCCACGTCGACGGCAGTTATCTGAAGCAACTCACGCAACTGCAAAAGCTGGACTTACTGATCCTGGACGATTGGGGTCTGGAGGGATTTAAAGGCAAACAAATCAGCGATCTGCTGGATGTGATTGAAGACAGATACGAGCAACGCAGCACGATTATCGTCAGCCAACTACCGGTTAAAGAATGGTACGGCTTAATGGAAAATCCGACAGTCGCAGACGCGTTGTTAGACAGGCTGATCCACAATGCGCACCGGATTGAATTAAGCGGCGAATCGCAGCGGAAAAAAAGTGTGGCTGAACCGGTCGAAGTAAGTTAGAAAGTGAGAGGTTACGAAGAAAAATTCAGGTGGCCGGACGACACCGGAACAGCTGTCCGGACAAACCGAAATACGCAGAAAGGATTCTGCCAAGTTTTTGTTTTCATCCCTGGATTCTCCCTATCCTTAGTTTTACGGCCACTGGTGTGGCCGTTTTTTTTGCCTGCATTTTCTGTCCTGCAAAAACAAAACCCGCCGGATGGCGGGTTTGTATTGACTGAAATAACTCTACCGCTCAGCAGGGTTTTTCCGCGAAATATTGCTGCAGGTATTCGGCAAAACCGACAGTATCCGCCGCTTCAATCTGTTGTTGCTCCGCCAGAGACTCAGCCGCCATCCGGCTAAAATCTTCCGGCTGGTAATATTGAAATTCGCCGGCAAGTAACTGCTGGCGATACAAGTCCGCCAGCTGCAGATCAACAGCGCCACAGTCCTGCTGATTGGCTTGCAGCAGCCCCAGCATTTTGCCGGACAAAGTGCGGGTCGGGTCGAGCAGCGCCAGATAATGCTGCTTCAGTACCGCCTGATAAGAACGCTCTTCATCCTCTGCAGTTTGATAAGCGTCATCAAGCCAGGCCGCGATTGGCGACAGTTCGGCGAAAATCTCTTCGGCCCAGTCCTGCATTAGTCTCGGCTGACCGTTCTGATCTAACTCAAGATTGAGCCGCCGCCCATCAGTAACCACTTTTTTCAGATTCTGCTCTGTCACTGCCTGAGCTTCGGCATCCAGTTCCGGACTGTCTTCCAGCAAACAATACAGCAGGAATAAATCTAAAAAGCGCATCTGCGTGGCGGTGATGCCGACAGCAGAAAACGGATTAACATCCAGCGCCCGCACTTCAATATACTCGACCCCACGTTTGGCCAGCGCACAGGTCGGCCGCTCACCGCTTTTAGTGGTGCGTTTAGGCCTGATGGTCGAATAAAACTCGTTTTCAATCTGCAGGATATTGCCGTTGAGCTGCTGATACTGACCGTCTTTCTCGAACCCAATAGCATCGTATTCAGGCGATGGTGTTGTGATGGCCTGGTGCAGTCCGCGAATATAGTCCGGTAAGCTGTTGTAAGTAATAGCGAGGCTCGACTGGGCACTATTGGTGTAGCCCAAATCACTCATCCGTAACGAAGTTGCGTACGGCAGATACAGCGTGCCTTTGCCCAACGTCTGAAAATTGTATTTACTCTGCCGGCCCTGCAAAAACGACTGACACATCGCAGGCGATGCACCAAACAGATACACCACCAGCCAGACATACCTTTTGTAATTTCGGATTAAGTGCAAATACTGCGCAGAAATAAATTCCTGCAACGGCTGGGTGTCGCCCAGCAGTTGCTGATAACTGGCCCAGAAACTCTCCGGTATGGAAAAATTAAAATGCACGCCACTGATGGCCTGCATCATGCTGCCGTAACGGTTTTTCAGGCCCTGACGGTACAGCGTTTTCATTTTGCCAACGTTCGATTCGCCATAATAGGCCAGCCGGATTTCGTCCTGATGAGCAATATAACCAGGCATACTGCCGGCGCCAAGCCGTTCATCACCGAGCTGACGCATGGCGAAACGGTGAATATCAGTAAGCTGCGCAATGGTGGTTTCGATACTGTCCGTTGCCGGCGTGATAAATTCCAATAAAGCTTCAGAAAAATCAGTGGTAATCAGTGGATGCGTTAACGCCGAGCCCAAAGCCAGCGGATGATCCTGTTGCGACAAAGTCCCATCCGGCTTTAGCCGCAGTGTTTCACGTTCTATCCCCCGGCGAATACCAATAATGTTCTGGCGCCATGGCGCAGCACGCACAGCGGCGATACGGGAAGTAAACAGCTGACTCAATTGCAGTCCTTATCGGGTCTTTTTAACAGCCCTGAGAAAATAACAGCGGCAGCAATGCTGCAAAGGTGTTCCATATCATTGGGGAGGCGGAATTAAAAAACAAGGGGCGTGTTTTATTCCTCTTCTTCCTGTTTACGACGTTTTAACTGCTGGCGCTGTACAATGAACCGCATAATGTCTTTCCAGGAAACAATGCCCAATAATTTCTGCTGTGGGTTGGTGACCAGCAAACAGCTGATATTGCGCTCCACCAACAAGGCTGCGGCGGTAATCACTGCGGTGTCAGGACTGATACAGACCACAGGGCTGGTCATAATTGACCGCACTTTGCGGCCATTTTCAAAAAGCTGCGCTGTTTGTTCTGAGGCCGAATCCGCTACCGGACTTAACGCTTTATAAAAGTCTTTCACAGAAACAATGCCAGTCACGCGCTGCATACTGTCAACGACAGGCACATGTTGAAAATGCGCTTCGGTAAACACTGTACGCAAACTCGCCAAAGATGCGTCCGCAGTTGTCACAACGACTTTTTTCGACATTATGGCTTCGATTGACATCTGCACCTCTGATCAATTTCATAGAAGAATCATTACTCTAGCACCGAAAATTGCCAAACCGCAAAACGCCTCGGCGGCGCAGAAGCCGGCGAATTGCCGACTAGCATGGACAAATAATTCAGGTACACTGAGATAACGCGTGGGACCTGTGGAGAGATCTTAAATGTTAAAAAGCTTGCTGTGTTGTTTGTTGTCCGGTGCTTTAGCCGCCTTCACGGCCAGTGCACAGGAATATTACCGCTGGCAGGATCAATCTGGTCAGCTGCATGTCAGTCAAATCCCGCCACCTGCCGGCGTGGACTATCAGGTTGTTTCGATGCAGGTAAAAGGTGCGGTCACTGAAGTGAAAGCCCCCACAGTGGCTACTCCCAAAGAATCAGCACCGGCCAATCCAATCACCGAGCTGAATAAACAAGTCGAAGCAATGAATGCACAAGTCCGGCAGCATAATTGCAAACAAGCGCAAATTAACCAACAACGGCTGTCGGAAGAAGCTGCGTTGATGGTGACAGACGATACGGGGAAATCGGTGGAACTGAGCGCGGAAATGCGCGCCGAACAACTCGAAGTTGCCGAAAAACAAATCAAAGAATTTTGCCAGCAATAGAATGATGACAACAACCGGATATTCCGGTTGTTGTCATCTGCTGAGTCTCTGGTCTCGCTAAGATCAAGTGGTCAGTTCAGCGGCTGACTGCTGATCACCATCTGGCCATCCGACACATCAACCCGGATCAGGCTGTTCGGGGCAATATTGCCGCGTAACAGACTTTGCGCCAGAGCGTTTTCAACATACTGCTGCACGGCACGTTTCAGTGGCCGCGCGCCAAACACAGGGTCAAAACCCACGGCCGCAATTTGATCCAGCGCAGCTTCTGTTACCTCAAGGCCATATTGCCGTTCGGCCAGCCGTTGCCGTAAGCGGTTCAGCTGAATACCGGCGATATTTTTAATCTGGGCATGATCCAGTGGATGGAATACCACAGTTTCATCAACCCGGTTTAAAAACTCTGGTCTGAACTGCTGCGTCAGCACCTGCATCAGCATATTCTTCATCTGGTCATAACTTTGTTCAGCATAATGTTCCTGAATAAGATCAGAGCCTAAGTTCGACGTCATGATGATCACGGTATTTTTAAAATCGACAGTTCGGCCCTGACCATCGGTCAGACGGCCGTCATCGAGCACCTGCAGCAGGATGTTAAACACATCCGGATGCGCCTTCTCCACTTCATCCAGCAATACCACTGAATAAGGCCGGCGGCGCACCGCTTCGGTCAGATAACCACCCTCTTCATACCCGACATATCCCGGAGGGGCACCGACTAAACGTGACACCGCATGTTTTTCCATAAACTCAGACATGTCGATACGCACCAGCGCGTCTTCACTATCGAACAGGAAATTCGCTAAGGCTTTGGTCAGTTCGGTTTTCCCGACACCGGTCGGGCCTAAGAACAGGAATGAACCAATAGGTTTATTCGGGTCTGACAGCCCGGCGCGGGACCGGCGGATGGCGTTAGACACGGCACCGACCGCTTCGACCTGACCGATGACACGCCGACCCAGCGCCTCTTCCATTCTGAGCAATTTGTCGCGCTCGCCTTCCAACATTTTGCTGACCGGAATACCAGTGGCTTTAGACAGCACTTCGGCGATTTCCTGCTCAGTGACTTTGTTTCTGAGCAGCGTCATTTCATGCATCTCGGCCTGTGCGGCTAAATCCAGCCGTTTTTCCAGCGCCGGAATACGTTCATATTTGAGCTGCGACATGCGGTTTAAATCACCGGCACGGCGCGCCACTTCCATATCGAGACGGGCCTGCTCCAAGTCGGCTTTGATACTTTGTGTGCCCTGCAAGGCCGCTTTTTCTGAGCTCCAGACTTCATCCAGCTCGTTGTATTTCTGGTCTAACTCACGGATTTGCTCGAGGATAGAATCCCGGCGTTTTTTACTGGCATCGTCGGTTTCTTTGGCAAGCGCATTATCTTCCAGTTTTAACTGAATAATGCGCCGCTCCAGCCGGTCCAGCTCTTCCGGTTTAGAATCCATTTGCATCCGGATGCTGGAAGCCGCTTCATCAATTAAATCAATGGCTTTGTCTGGCAATTGCCTATCTGCCACATACCGGTGCGATAACATGGCAGCCGCCACAATGGCCGGATCTGTGATGTCCACGCCGTGGTGCAGCTCGTAACGCTCTTTCAGGCCCCGTAAAATTGCGATGGTATCTTCAACGGAAGGCTCTTCCACCAAAACCTTCTGGAAACGCCGCTCCAGCGCTGCGTCTTTTTCAATATATTTGCGATATTCATCAAGCGTGGTGGCGCCTAAACAATGCAGCTCACCACGGGCAAGCGCTGGTTTTAACATATTGCCAGCGTCCATGGCGCCGTCCGCTTTACCGGCACCAACCATGGTATGAATTTCGTCGATAAACAGGATGACCCGGCCTTCTTCTTTGGCAAGCTCGTTGAGCACAGCTTTTAAGCGCTCTTCAAACTCGCCACGGTATTTAGCGCCGGCCAGCAACGCACCTAAATCCAGTGACAACACCCGTTTGTCTTTGAGACCTTCCGGCACTTCTTTGTTGATGATGCGCAGTGCTAAGCCTTCGACAATGGCGGTTTTACCAACACCAGGTTCGCCAATCAGCACCGGATTATTTTTGGTGCGACGTTGCAGCACCTGGATACAACGGCGGATCTCTTCGTCGCGGCCAATCACCGGGTCTAACTTGCCGGCTTCCGCCCGGGCTGTCAGATCGATGGTATATTTGTTCAGTGCCTGACGGGTGTCTTCGGCGTTCGGGTCGTCGACGTTCTGACCAGCGCGCAGCTGGTCGATAGCTTTTTCTACCGAGTCTTTACTGACACCCAGGCTTTTTAACAAAGCGCCTAACTCAGCTTTGTCATCACAGGCGGCCAGCACAAAAAGTTCGCTGGAGATAAACTGGTCTTTGCGCTTTTGCGCCAGCTTGTCACATAAATTCAGCAGGTTAATCATGCTGCTTGATAGCTGCAGATTGCCTTCTGTGCCTTCGACTTTCGGCAGCCGTTCAATCGCCTGCGAGATTTTTGAACGCAGGTCATGCAAGTTGACGCCAACTTTGCTGAGCAGGTCGCGGACGGTGCCGCCTTCCTGATTCAGCAGCGCATGCATCAGATGCACAGGTTCGATAAATTGATGATCGCGGCCAAGCGCCAGTGACTGTGCAGTGGCGATGGCCTCCTGAAACTTGCTGGTAAAGCGGTCTAAACGCATGGTGAACTCCCATCTGAAAACATTGTTATGGCATAGATGGGGAATTGCTGCTGCATTTTCAAGCGCAAGCCGTCAAAAATTTGACTTGTGTCAAAAAAATGTAGGGGTTTGTATCAGAATTCTGGTTTCAGGATTCTGGTTTCAGGACTTTAGTCTCAGTCTGAGCTGCTTAACCAGATTAAACTGGCCTGCCGGCCGGTCTGGCCATCCCGGCGATAAGAGAAAAACCGCTGCGGGTCAGCCACAGTGCAATAGTCACCACCATAAATCGCCGTGACACCGGCCGCCTGCAAGCGCTGCCGCGCCAGCAGATAAATGTCAGCCAGATATTTGCCGGCATGCGAGGAAGAGACAAAGGCCTCAGCAGCCTGCGGGGAGTGTGCGATAAAAGCGGCTCGTACTTCGCTGCCAACTTCAAAGTTGCGCGGCCCTATTGCCGGTCCTAACCAGGCCAACACAACGGAAGGATCCGGAAAATGCTTAAGTGTCGCTTCCAGCACACCGTCACACAAACCGCGCCAGCCGGCATGGGCGGCGGCGACTTTATTACCGGCTTTGTCACAAAACAGCACAGGCAGACAATCTGCTGTCATCACCACAGCGGCCAGACCTTTGGTGGTGGTGACGCTGGCATCGGCATCGCTCAGTTCACCTTGCCAGCTGTCTAAATCCAATACGCGAGTGCCATGAATCTGATTCAGCCAGGCAGGGTCGCGCTTTAAGCCACAATATTGCTGCAACAGCTGACGATTTGCCGCCACCACTTCAGGCTTATCACCGACATGAGTGCCGAGATTTAAGCCGGTATAAACACCGTCAGAACCGGCAAAAAGCGGTTGCTGCGCCAACCCCCGGCTGGTTGACAGCGCCCGGACGTTGGCCGGTGCCGGCCAATCCGGCAGCAGGAAATCAACAGCGGCGACGCTTTGCATCAGCTGTTATCCATGCCATGCAATTGCGTGTCGTGACGCAGTGCCAGCGTCAGTGCGACCATATCGTCCGGCACCGGCGCATGCCATTCCATTAATTCCAAAGTGATAGGATGGGCAAAGCGCAGCATAGCGGCATGCAGCGCCTGGCGGCGAAAGCAACGCAACACTTCCAGTAAAGCTTCATCAGCTTTACGTGGTGGCCGTGGCCGGCCGGCATAGACCGGGTCGCCCACCAGCGGATAGTTGATATAAGTCATATGCACGCGGATTTGATGCGTCCGGCCAGTTTCCAGCCGCAGCCGTAAGCGCGTGTGATTGCGGAATTTTTCCATCACGCGGTAGTGCGTCACCGCAGGTTTACCGCTGGATGTGACCGCCATATGAGTACGTTTGGTCGGGTGACGGCCAATCGGCTCATCCACCATACCACCGGCGGTCATAGCGCCATGAACTATGGCTTCATATTCCCGCGTGATTTCGCGGTTTTGCATCATCTCGACCAGATGGGTCTGCGCCGGGATAGTTTTCGCAACCACCATCAGACCGGTAGTGTCTTTGTCCAGACGGTGAATAATGCCGGCGCGCGGCACTTCGGCGATGCCGGGGCAATGGTGCAGCAATGCGTTGAGCAAAGTACCATCGTGATTGCCGGCGCCCGGGTGTACTACTAACCCGGCAGGTTTATTGATCACCAGAATATGTTCATCTTCATAAACGATATTCAATTCAATGGGTTCAGCTTCAAACCGCTCGTCTTCTTCAATCTCGGCATTGATGTCGATATGTTCGCCACCAAGCAGTTTTTCCCGTGGCGTGTCACACAGGCGGTTATTGACGTTGACCCAGCCGGCCAAAATCCACTCTTTTATCCGCGAACGCGAATAATCGGGGAACATTTCGGCCAGAACCTGATCCAAGCGTTTACCGTAAAGATGATCAGGTACTGTTTCTGTAAGTTTTATCTGTTTTGTCATGTCGGAACCGGTTATCCTCTGTGCATCGCTGCACGCTCTTTGGTAGAATCGAAATTATTCTGCCTATTTTAACGATTTTATGCAGGACTAGACAGCTAAAGGCTGCAGTCTGAGTGGGTTTTTTAATGAAAGTGAAATTTTTCTCAGTTTTAGCAGTCGCTGCACTGCTTGCCGGCTGCGCCGGTAACAAGCCAGCCGAAGAACTGGTCAACACCAATCAAACCGCCCAACAATCCTATAACGAAGCCAAAGCTGTATTAGATTCAGGCCTTTACAGCCGTGCAATCGACCTGCTCAAAGGCATGGAAAGCCGTTATCCGTTCGGCCCTATGGCCCGCCAGGTGCAGCTGGATCTGATTTACGCCTACAACCAGTCAGGTGATATTAAACAGTCTCTCGCCAGCATCGACCGCTTCATCCGGCTCAATCCAAACCATCCGGACCTGGATTACGTCTATTACATGCGTGGTGTCAGCAATCTGCAGTCCGATGAGAACACTTTTCAGGAATTTTTCGGCGTCGACCGTGCCGACCGTGATATTGCCAGCACCAAACAGGCTTTCGATGATTTTAAAATCCTGACCAGCAACTATCCAAACAGCAAATACGCTGCGGCCGCTAAAACTCAGATGATCATCATCAAAGAAAAGCTGGTGCGCCATGAGCTGTTAATCGCCGATTATTACAGCCGCCGCGGTGCCCATCTGGCGGCCGCCAACCGCGCTCGTTTTGTGCTGGAAACTTACCGTGATTCGCCATTAGTGCCACAGGCCTTAGCCCTGATGGTAAAAAGTTATGACGAACTGGGCCTGACCAAGCTGCGCGATGACGCCAAAGCCGTGCTGCAACTGAACTTCCCGGACCAGCAAAGCTAAAAGAAAGCTTCAAGTGACGCGAAAAACGACGAAAAAGGCCACGCAAGTGGCCTTTTTGCTGCCTAAGGCACGGTTACAAGGCTTCTAACGCCTCACTAAGCTTACTGACGCCAATCACCTGCATGCCTTCCGGCATTTCCTTCGGCACATTGCTGTGCGGCACTATGGCGCGGCGAAACCCATGTTTGGCCGCTTCACGTAGCCGTTCCTGACCGCTGGGGACTGGCCGGATCTCGCCGGATAAGCCCACTTCCCCAAACACCACCAAATCCATCGGCAGCGGTTTATTGCGAAAACTCGACACCAATGCCAGCAAAGTGGCTAAATCGGCACCGGTTTCGCCGACACGCACGCCACCAACCACGTTGACAAACACATCCTGGTCAGCCATTTGAATGCCGGCGTGGCGATGCATCACCGCCAATAACATCGACAGCCGGTTTTGTTCCATCCCCACCGCCACGCGGCGCGGATTATTCAGCGGCGAATAATCAACCAAGCCCTGAATTTCAACCAGTAAAGGCCGGGTACCTTCCCATAACACCATCACTAAGGAACCTGGCGCTTCTTCTTTGCCGCGATTTAAAAAAATCGCCGACGGGTTTTTTACTTCTTTCATGCCCTGACCGGTCATGGCAAACACGCCCAGTTCATTAACGGCGCCAAAGCGGTTTTTGTTGCCGCGTAAAGTGCGGTAACGGCTGTCGCTGTCGCCATCAAACATCACTGAGCAGTCGATGCAATGTTCCAGCACTTTAGGCCCGGCCAGCGAGCCGTCTTTGGTGACGTGGCCGACCATAATCACAGCAATATTCTGCTGTTTGGCAAAGCGGGTCAGATAGGCGGCGCTTTCGCGCACCTGCGACACACTACCCGGTGCCGACTGGATATCCGCCATCTGCATCACCTGAATCGAGTCGATGACCATAATGCGCGGTTTGACGGTTAGCGCCAGATCACAGATGGTTTCAACCTGCGTCTCAGCCAGCATCTGCAGCTGATGCATAGGTAAAGCTAAGCGATTGGCGCGCATTGCCACCTGCTGCAGCGATTCTTCGCCAGTAACATAAAGCGCCGGCCCTTGCCCGGCCAGAAAACACATGATTTGCAGCAACAACGTACTTTTACCGGCCCCCGGATGCCCGCCAATCAGAATAGCGGAACCCGGCACTATGCCGCCGCCCAGCACCCGGTCAAATTCAGCAAAGCCCGAGCTGAAACGTGGCACTTCCTGCAAATCGACCTGATCCAGCCGGATAATTTTCGCTGCGGTAGCACCGGCATAACCGCCAGCCAGACTGCGGCCACTTTTAGCCGGCGCTGTCATCCGGACTTCACTGATGGTATTCCAGGCGCCACATTCGGTACATTGGCCCTGCCAGCGCACAAAGTCGGCGCCGCAGTCGTTACAAACGTAGGCGGTTTTAGTTTTTGCCATTTTTGGCCTCAAAATTATTGATAGGCATAATAATTGCTTTTATTGTATCGATATTATCATATGCCGCTGCAGTGAAGTGGCTATACAGGACAGAATGACAACACCGGATCTCCTCCCGTATCTGGGCATCATAGAGCGGTTAAAACCCTTACTGAACACCAATGAGTTCAGTGAGGTTTTTACTATTTTGACCCAAGAGATCCCCAAACCTAAGCAGTTCCTGCTGAAGATGGAACTGAAACGCCTCGGTCAGCCCTGCAATTACTACATTGATTTACGTGGTCGCGTCGATGGTGAAGTGCGGCCTTTTGAGCATGGCGGCAAAACGCATTATATGGACGATACCGCCGTCAAAGCTTTTGAACGCGGTCTGAAACGTTATGGCCAGTACACTTTGGGCCTGTACGAAGAAGTGATGAATACCGATAACAACTATCGGGTCCGCCACAAACAGGAAACCGAGCAACGCTTACAAGCCGTGATCGCCGGCGACCCGCTGGTCAATAAAGACGCCACTCCAGATGCCGAGCAGGAAACCGATAAAGCGGGTCCGCGTATCGTGCAGTTCGCCAGCTACTGCAGCCGCGGCGAAGAGCGGATGAATTTCACTATCGACATCGAAGTGGAACTGGACAACGGCGAAACCTTTCAGGCCAGCACTGTCGATCTGTCAGTGTCCGGCAGTAAGTTAAAAGTACCTGGCAGCCGAAGACTGCAGAATGGGCAAAAAATTGCCTTGCATTTCACAGGTTTAGAGCAAGAATTTGCCTTAGGTCTGTCACAAGGCATTCCTTATCAGGTGATCGACAGCGAAGTGGTTGACCGCTCGCAGTATGTACGGGTTAAACGGTTGCCACTGGCGGATGAGCGCGGTTTTACCGACTTTCTGAAGCAATTTATCCACGGCAATAAACGCCGCTATAAAGTCAATCTGGATAACACGCTTGATGCGGTCATCGTCAAAGGTTATGAACAGTTTTATCTGCCACGGATCGCATCATTGCCGGTTTTTCTGGCTGTTCGCGAAGGTTTACCAGTGCCAGTGTGCGCCCTGACTACCGAAAATAACCGCCAGCATGTGCAATATTTTCAGGATGAACGGCAACAATCAGTATTAATGCAGATTTTGGCTGGCAAAAGATTAAAAGCCTGTCTGCAAAAAGCCCCGGCCGAGCGCTCGACCATCCTGTATTGTTTTACCCACGCCGCCAAAGGCAAACTGTATTTTTACTCAGCCACGGCCGATGAACTGGCGCTGCAGCCACAGCTACAAAGCGTGTTTTTTGGTTTTGGCGCGCAAAAACCCAGTTGGCGGGTGTTCCACCTGGTGGTGCATCGCACTCATCCGCAGGATTCGCATATTCTGCTATCACTGCCGGATACGGCCGATCAGGACATTCAGAAACTCAATCAGCCGCCACCGCCTATCGTACAGCAGTTTATTCAGGAGTTTCGCTACATCGCTGCATTGACTGAGATTAATCACAACGAAAGTAACTTGCTGTATCAGCAAATCAGTTTCGATGAGTCCTTGCTCAGTCAGTTGAAAATTTTTGGCCATCCGAAAGTAGACGAGTTGCCCCCGCTTGAAGCAGTGGCGGTGCAATATGTCAACTTGCGAGCTGAAGGCCGGTTTTTATACAAAACCCGTGTCTTGCTGAAAATCAATAACCAACAATATATCGAAGCACATACCCGCGATTTTTCTTCGCGCGGTCTGCAGGTCGAAAGCCATGAACAGGTCGCTTACCAAAAAGGCGACAAAGTACAGCTTGCACTGCCAGACATGCAGAAAATCTCCAGCAAATATGGACTGCAGGACCTGGAATACGAAGTAATGGCGGTCAGTAAAAATCAGCTGATCATGAACTTACGTATTGTGGAGCAGGACTTGCCGCATCAAGGGCGATTGTTTTTTGAGCAGTTAATTAAAAACAACAGAGCTAAGCTCACCATGGCGGAAGAAACGCCGAAATTCGCCGGTCTCGGTCAGGCGCTGCGCAATATGTATGTCAAAGCGCTGAACAGTTTCCCGTTTTTTATGCATCGCCACGGCATCCGTTATGATTTAAACGTGCTGGGGCAAGGTGCAGAACCAAATAACCTGCACCGGCTGCTTGGGGTGCTGGCCGAGGATAAAACCAAACCAAACTTACAGCCGCTGTTGAAAAACAGCGCAACGAACCTACATTTTGCCAATCAGCTCAAGGGGATGAAACGGCAAGATCCGCCGCGCACTTATGAAGTTTTCATCCGTTACCGGCAAAATCAGCAAAAAATGGAGCAAAGTTTTGTCACTGAATTTGATTTTGATTTGAAAACAACTCAGGCCAAGCACTTTTTCATTCAGGACGCCTTAGCCAACGATTTGTTATTTGCCTTTCGTATCCACCTGTCGCGCACCGGCCGGCCCGACACTGAACATATCAATAAAGAACTGAGTTACATCAGCGTCTATGCCATTCACAAAGCCAAAGTGCTGGAAGAAGAGTTGTGGAGCGTGGTGGGCGTCGGTGATGTCATCGATATCAGTGACGAGGTGTTGCTGCGCTTTAGCATTCCAACTGAACAAATCCAGTTGCAACAACAAAAACGCCGCAGTTTTATTCAGCAGCTGGAACAAAGCGGCGCGGTTTAACCCAGCGTTTTTAACCAGTCTGCCAGGTCACTGAAATGCCCGCTTTTGGCCTGCGCCGCCGTCAGCATCGAGATATGGTCGTAATCCAGTGCATCGCCCTGCGCTTTGCCTAATAAACGAAATTGCGCGCCGGCCAGTCCGCTCTCCTGCATCAGCAATCTGACATCGCTGGCATGCCCCAGCACCTTGTCATTGACCGCGGCAAAAAACCATGCTGCCGGCCAGTTCACTTGCTGCGCCGCCGCGCTGTAATCAAAGCCATCGGTCGGGTCAACAAAATGCTGATGGTTTATCCAATGAATGGTATCGCGTAAAAACTGCTGCGGTTCATCATCGGCACCGAGTTTCCACTGCTTTGCCGGCAGAAACCCACGTTTGCCTGCAAGCCAGGGACACAACCTGTTCCAGACCCAATCTACCTGCAGAGTTTTTTGCCACGAGCGTACGCTGATGCGCCTTTTGCTGCCAAAACAGACGACGGCCCGCACTTTACTGAGCAGCGCGGGCTGGCGTGCCAAAGCAGCCAATGCAACAACCCCACCCCAGCTATGGCAAACCAGACTGATTTTTTGCTGATGACGCTGATAGACGTCATTGATCAAGGCCGGAATATCCTGACAAATCAATTGGTGCTGGTTTTGATCAAAACCTGTGCTGACATGAGGTTTAGACAGGCCGCGCCCGGCAAAATCGGCGCTGTACACTAAAAAACCCTGATCAGCGAGATAACAGCCAAGCCCTTTGCCGGAACTGCTGTAAAAAATCCGGCCATTTTCAATAGCACCATGCAGCATCAGCACCGGCGTTGCGCTGACATGATGCGGCACCAGCGCCTTCAGATGCAGCTGATACGCGCCTTGGTCGACATAAACTGAATGCTGCTGGTGTTTCATGCGGCGCTGTCAGTGCAGTCAGTGCAATCGAATAAATACAATAACTGCAGTAAAGAGCCCTGCCGGATGGCATATTGCGCTTTAGCCTGCACCAGTGGTTTGGCATGAAATGCGACACCTAACCCGGCCACCGCCAACATCGGCAGGTCGTTGGCGCCATCGCCGATGGCAACCGTCTGACTATGCGGAATATCCCGCGCAGCAGCCAGCTGCTGCACGACTTGCGCTTTGACCTGCGCATCGACAATATCGCCCAGCACATGGCCGGTCAGTTTGCCGTCTTTAATCTCCAGCACATTGGCAAAAGTCGCTGTGAGACCCAGTCGCTGCTGCAGCGCTTCAGTAAAATAAGTGAAACCACCGGAGGCAATGGCCACAGTCCACTGATGCTGTCGTAAGGTTGCCACCAGCGCTTCAAGCCCGGACATTAGCGGTAAGCGCGCCAGCACTGTCGCTAATACCTGTTCCGGCGCATCTTTTAACGTCGCCACCCGCTGACGCAGGCTTTGGGCAAAATCCAGCTCACCACGCATCGCGGCTGCCGTCACAGCCGCAACTTCCGGGCCGACACCGGCCAGCAGCGCGATTTCATCAATACATTCAATCTGGATAGCGGTACTGTCCATATCCATCACCAGCACGCCTGGTGTTGTCAGTTTTGGCTGTGAAGTCAGATAGTTCAGCTCCAGCGCCAATGTGGCTGCCAGCTCACGCAGTTGACTGACAGTTTCGCCGGGCAATGGTGATTGCAGCTGCAGTTCGAGCGCTGGGACTAAATCCGCATGCGGTTGACTGGATAAAGCCAACACCGGCTGCGCCACAATCTGCAGCAGTTGACGCAGTGTGGCTTTGGTCAGCAAGTCGGATTGCTGCGCCCAAATCCGCATCACTGCGGCGGCAGGCGCCTTGGCTGGCGCCGGGCTCAGTTGCAAGCCTTCGGCAGTTACCTGCAATATCACGTATGGATGCTGTTGAAATAACTCAGAAAATAACGGCTCAGCAGGATGAACTGCAATAGAGGACGAAACACGACTCACGGGCGTACCTGTACTTTAAGTGGGCTGCGTGGCATTCTACCGGCATTTTTCCGGCCTTGTCAGCGGATCATCAGGACAAATGTCAGTAAAAAAGCCAAAAAAATCAGCGAAAATCTGGCGCAGCGCGCAATTTGTGCTGGCGCTCTGTGGTTTTATCCTGTTGTTGCAGTGGTGGCAGCAGAGTAATAAACATGGCGAGCAGCTGTTTGCCGAACAAAGCGCCGTGCTGATGCGCGAAACTTTAAAAGCCTTAGCGCAAACCTGCGCTTATCTGATTGAAAACGACCAACTTGAAGGCCTCAAGGCCCTGACCCAGCAAATGGCCTCCAACCCTTATCTGCACGACGTGGTGGTGTATGACGCCAACGGCGTGCGTCTGAGTGAATCCGCCGGCAGTGAACCGGCGCGCTTGTTATATGCGCCACAAACCCCTGATCACCTGCTGCCGATGGTGCAGGAAATTTATCAGGGCGAGCAGTTACTGGGTTATATCAAAATCAGCTTAAAGCAATACAGCAGCTTCGATGCAGTGAGTAAAAGCTGGCATCAGCTGATGGAGCAAGTACTCTGGATGCTGGCTTTCACTGCCTTACTGGCGTTGATGTTGCGTGGCTCTTTGCAGGCGCTGTCGCACAAACTGGCGTCGAACAAAGCCTTACATCATGCCGCGATGGACAGCCCGGAACATCAGACCCATCATATTCCGCCCAAAGCCTGAATCACAGGCTAAGCCGGCAGCTGCAACGCGCTGCAGCTGTTTTGCCACAGCGCCTCAGCCAGCACCGCAGGTGTTTCAGGCCGCAGCGCACAGAGCTGCTGAAACACTAATGCCAGCTGCGCCGGGGTGTTGATCTGGCCCTGAAAGCCGGCAAGTGGCATCGCCGGTGCGTCCGTTTCCAGCACCAGCGCCGACAGCGGCAGCTTTTTCACCGTCTCTCGGGTTTTCTGCGCCCGCTCATAGCTGATAGTGCCGCCAATGCCGAGTTTAAAACCCAAATCCAAAAAGGCATACGCCTGTGCCTGACTCCCTGAAAACGCGTGCAAAATGCCGCCCTGGCTAAACTGCTGGCGTTTTAATTCAGCCAAAAGCGCCGGCTGTGATTTGCGATGGTGCAGCACCACAGGTTTGCCGGCTTTCGCCGCTAAAACTAACTGGGCACTGAATATTGTCTGTTGCCATTGGTGCATCTGCTGCGTTGAAATCTCATCTGTTTTGACCAACGCAAAATCCAGCCCAATCTCACCAACGGCACAAACGCCGGATTCGGTCTGTAGCAGCTTCGCTAACAAGTCAAGCTGCGCCTCTGAGGCGCTTTCGGCCCACCAGGGATGAATACCAAGCGCCACTTCAAGCTTGAGCTTGGAAGTTTGTTGGTGCAGCTGCAATAAACCATGCCAGCGCGCAGCTTCAACGGCGGGCACTAAAATACGTCGCACCCCGGCGTCCAGCGCAGCAGCAAGAAAAGCCGGCAATTCAGCGGCCAGCTCCGGTAAATCCAGATGACAGTGGGTATCAAATAATCCAGGTGCAGACAATGGCAGTTCAGCTCTTTAGCAAGCGATGATTGGACGCATTGCAGCAGAAGCAGTCGTCTGAAGCAAGGCGCAAAAAATAAACCCGGCCAACGCCGGGTTTATCATCACAGTCAGAGCTGACCGCTTTCCAGCGTGCTCTTCGCCTCAAGTTCAGCCTTACGCCGCTCTTTCTGGCTTTCCAAATCCTGCCGCTGCTGCTGCACCGCTGATGCTGGCGTTGGCATCGGTTTACGTGGCAGCTTTTTGTCGGCCATCGCCGCTTCATACAGGAAACCGGCCATGATCACCGACGCCTGTTTCAGGTCATCTTCAATCACATGGTCAATCGAATCGATGTGCGTGTGATGCAGGCGGGTGCTGTAATCAAGCGGATCCTGAATAAACTGGAAGCCAGGTAAACCGACGTCATCAAAGGATTCATGGTCTGTACCGCCGGTTGAACGGGGTGATACGGTGCCGCTGCTTAAATCCATGTAGGGGCCAAACCAGTCGGTAAAAATCGGTTTTACTGCGACGTTGCCTTCAGTGTAAATGCCACGGAAGCGGCCACTGCCGTTATCCATGTTCAGGTAGACCGACAGCTTGTCGTAGCCTGCTTTTGGCGCAATCGGCCAGCCGGGGCTTGACCACAAATAACGTGGCAGCGCTTTTTCCGCCGGATCTGTCGGTGCCGGGCGACTGGCCAGGAAGTCGTTGACATAAGCGCGCGAGCCATACAGGCCCTGCTCTTCACCAGACCACAGCGCAATGCGGATAGTGCGTTTTGGCTTGATGTTCAGTTTGGACAGAATACGCACCGCCTCCATCGCCACAGCTACACCGGCGCCGTTATCGACGGCACCGTCACTGGCGTGCCAGGAATCCAGATGCGCGCCGACCATCACCACTTCGCCGTTTTTATCCGTACCCGGAATTTCGGCAATAGTGTTGTAGGCGTTTTTGTCGTCATCATGGAACTGAGCTTTGATATCCAGCGTCAGCTGCGGTTGCTCTTTGCGGTCCAGCATCCGTAACAACTGACCATAATCTTCCTGCTCGATAATGATGGCCGGCACGCCAAAGGTTTCGCCGATTTTGTGCGACTTACCAAACACCCGCACCAGACCGCCCTGACGACTGGAGCGGTAAATCACGCCGGCAGCCTGCTCTTTGACTAAAAAGGCACTCAGCGCTTTGTTAAATTGATAGGCCTGTTTGCGGCTGGCGCGCAGCGCTTTGGTCATCGCCGATTCGTAGCTCGGGCGCGCACCGGCATCGGCTTCTTTTAAGGTATTGAGTTTGTCGCTGCCAAGCCGTTCAAAAATGATGGTATTTGGCGGTTCAATTTTCAGATCCTCGCCCATCATCAGATATTTACCACGTAACTTGCCGGCATATTGGGCCAGCTCCGCTTCCGTGTTGACGTCAAACATCATCACTTCGCCACTGACAGGGCCATTTGTGCCCGGCGTCCAGGCCACCGGAATACCGTGCAGCGATACAGCCCGTGGTGCGGTCAGCACGATGCTGGACGCAGAAGAACTCCAGCCGCGGCCAAATTCGAAGGCATGTAATTGCGCGTTTTTCAGGCCCCAGCTTTGCAGCTGCTGTTTAGTCCAGTGGTTGGCCGCCGTCATTTGTGGCGACGCGGTCAGGCGCGGGCCGATTTTGTCCGTCAGATATTCCAGCGTGTGCAGCACTTCGCTTTGATACAGACCTTCATGGCGGATTTTATTGGCCACATCCAAATCTGCAGCCATAACCTGTGACACCGCCAGTGCCAAAACTGACACGGCGGCTTTATTGCGCATTCGTTGCATAATCATGTTCCCGCTTATTTTTTGTTTTTGCTCTTGTGCCTTGTGTTGCGACAAGGTGTTTCAGCAGACTCGGGCAGAGCGGTCAGCAAGGCAACGGCTTTGCGGTCAATACGGGATTGTTAACGACAATTTGCCGGCAACGCGGAGCTGAAAGATTCAGATGTCAGGGTAGCGGTTTATCCAGCCGGTAAAACACCGTGGCGCGCACCACGCCGGCCGGCGACGCCGTTTCAGTATGGCTATAAACAGCGCCAAGTTTTTCCAAGGCGCGGCGCGAACGCAGGTTGTGTTCACCGACATGAAACCAGACCACATCAGCAAAACTGAAGGCATGCTCCAGCATCAGTTGTTTCAGTTCAGTATTGGTGGTACCACCCCAGCGCGAGCGGACTAAAAAGGTATAGCCGATCGCTACTTCGCGTTTGTTTGCATCAAACTGGTAATAGCGGCTGGTACCGAGCACTTCGTTGCTGTGTTTGTCACAAATCAGATAAGCGCCGCCGCTGGCCAAACCGCCATCAAACACCGGTCTGAATACCTCGGGTTTATAACGTTCAGGTTCCGGGTGCAAAGTCCAAATCAGCGGGTCACTGGCGGCCTGCATCAGTGCAGGCCAATCATCAGGTTGCAGTGGGCGTAGCAGTATAGTTGCGCCGGTTAAAGGCGTTTGTAAGTGGGTCATCTCACGTCTCTGTTTGAATTGTGCGTTAGCATAAACATTGGCAGCAACGTGCTTCAAGTGCAGGCCCGGCAACAAAGTGTTGCTGAATGTAAGTCGCAGTGAGTTATTTCCCGCAGCCCCGCTTGCAGAGCGCCAAAACCGCCCCCCATACTGTTGAATATCTCCCCCGCTTTTAAATCAGCTTTTGCGGAGTTCTATGTTCCGGCACATTTTGGCCCAATTGACTGCGCAACAAGATTTATCCGCTGAACAAATTCAGGCTGTGGTCCAGGCGGTTGCCGACAATCAGCTCTCAGACGCTCAGCTTGCTGGCTTTTTACTGGCATTACTGAATAAAGGCGTCAGCCCTGCGGAGGTTATCGCGATAGTGACGGCGATGCGCCGGCAAGCGGTGCGGATCAGCCCGCGCGTGGCAGAACCCTTACTCGATACCTGCGGTACAGGCGGCGGACTCAGCACTTTTAATATCTCCACCGCCAGCGCTTTTGTCTGTGCTGCGGCCGGTATTCCGGTCGCCAAACACGGCAGCCGTTCATTGAGCAGCCACTGCGGCAGCGCGGATGTGCTGGAGGCCCTGGGTGTCGCCATTGATTTACTGCCCGAAGCGGTCAGCCGGCAAATTGAACAGATTGGCCTTGGTTTTTTGCAGGCGCCGAACTTTCATCCGGTGATGCGGCGTTTGTTGCCAGTGGGAGCGGCACTTGGCATCAAAACCATTTTTTATACGTTAATCGGCCCACTAATTAATCCGGCGGGTGCCAGCAGGCATGTTCTCGGCGTTTATCGCGCTGATTTGCAGGAATTAACCTGCGAAGTGCTGCCGGCACTTGATTATCAGGACGTGTTGCTGGTGCATGGCATCGACGGTATTGACGAAATCGCTTTAACCGGGCCGAGCGGGATTTATCAGTTCCGGCAGGGCCAGCTGAAACAATATCAAATCAGCCCGGAGCAGTTTGGTTTGCGCAGCTGCACGCTTGATGAGATCCGCTCCGACGTGCCGCTGGTCAGTGCCGAATTAATGCAACTGATTGAAAGCTCGCAAGACTTTGCCCGTGCCGTGCATCAGCACAGGCCCGTGCCTGTAGCGCCGTTGTTTGAAGCGGCAAGGACGCCCGTCGAAGACTCTCAGGATATCAACGCCGCATTTCTGGCACTGAAGCGCTCCGAGCAAAATAAACGCGCCCGCTTACAAACCCTGATAGAAACCTTGCCGGACCTGATTTGGCTAATCGATTTGCAAGGCCATTTATTAAACTGCAATTCCCGCTTTGAACGCTTCGCCGGCTTGTCCGAAGCGCAACTCAAAGGCCCGGCCTTGCCAGATTTTTTACCCACGGATTTGGCCGGTCAGCTCACCCAATCAGCACAAACCGCACTGCAGCAACAGCGGGCCGTGCTAACGCAACAATGGATTTGTTATCAGGGTGAAACCGAACAGCAATTTGTTGATGTGATCCAGACGCCTTTTGTGAATCAGGCCGGCAACGTCGAAGGAGTCATGGCGATTGCGCGTGATGTCACGGCGTTTAAGCGCACCGAGCAGGAGCTGCTGCGCCATCGCGACCAGCTTGAATTTATGGTTGAGGCGCGGACAGCGCAACTGACCGACGTCATCGCACAGCTTCGTCAGGCCCAGTTACAACTGGTTGAAGCGGAGAAACTCAGTGCGCTTGGCGCTATTGTCGCCGGTTTGTCACATGAGCTGAACACGCCGCTTGGCAATATTTTAACCGTCGGCAGCGCACTCGACACCGAACTGCAGCGGTTACAAACAGAACTGGAGCAAGGCCGCTTATCCAGAAACAGTCTGCATCAGCCACAGCCAGGAAATGCTGGCGCTGCAACTGAAAGCCGCGCAGCGCTGCGCCAGTCTGATTGGCGATTTTAAACAATTATCAGCTGACAAAATCGCCGAACAGCAAAGCGCGTTCGTCGCCGCCGATATTCAGCTGAGATTAGAATGTCCGGACTCTGTTATCTGTGACAGTTATCCAGAGACGCTGACGAAAATTATCGGCCATCTGCTGCAAAATGTGGTCACCCACGCCTTTCCTGCAACTTTTCGGGACAACCGGCAACTGGAAATTTCTGTCGAATGCAATGGCGACCAACTACTGCTGAGCTGTCGTGACAACGGTATTGGCCTGTCCCCTACATCACTGACGCGGGTGTTTCATCCGTTTTTCACGCTGGATATGACGAAGGGCGCCGGCATTGGCCAGCCGCTGTGTAAACGGCTGGCGCTAAGTGTGTTAGGTAGTGATTTAGAAGTCAGCGCCAGCGCAGGCGCTGGCTGCTGTTTTGTGCTGAGCATGCCGATGGTGGCACCGGGTTTCCGCAGTGTGCCGGCAGAATTGGCGCACAGCAGCAAATGTTAAATCCGTTATAAGCGGCGCTTAAGGGCAAAGCCGCTCGATGCTCCAGTGGCCATCTGCTTGTTTGCTATACATAAAACGGTCGTGCAGCCGGTGTTCACCACCCTGCCAAAATTCGATTTTATGTGGTTTAACTAAAAAGCCGCCCCAGAAACTCGGCACCGGAATTTCGCCATGCTCGAATTTATGTTTAATCTCGGCAAATTTTTGCATCAGCGCGAGGCGCGTCGACACCGGCCGGCTTTGCTCAGACGCCCAGGCCGCCAGCTGGCTTTCTTTGGGTCTGGAAGTGAAATAGTGCAGCACCTGAGCAGTCGGTACGCGCTCGGCAGTACCATAAACAATGACCTGGCGCTCCAGCGGATGCCAGGGAAAATGCAGACACACTTTTGGATTACCGGCCAGCTCCTGCGCTTTGCGACTACCCAGATTGGTATAAAACACAAAACCATTGCTGCTGACATCTTTCAGCAACACCAGCCGCTGTGACGGCTGCCCGTCAGCGTCCACGCTGGCGACACACATGGCCGTCGGGTCCGGCAGTTCGGCGGCGATGGCGTCTTTCAGCCAGGCTTCAAACTGCACAAAGGGATCGGCGTTTAATTTATCCAGATCCAATTTATCTTTGACATAACTACGGCGGATATCCGCGACATTGACGCTCATACAGATTTCCTCTTAATAGCGGACAACGCCGAAAAGCTCTTCGCACCACGTGCCATGCATTTACGGCGTACCGTCCATCCATGGACATAAAAGAGCCGGTATCGACCAGCCCTTTATACAGTTACATCCGCTCCATCACATCGATGCCGAGCAGGTCCAGGCCTTTGGCCAGTAATTTCGCCACCAGAATACTCAGCATTAAACGGCTGTCGCGCAGTGCTGGTTCAATGCCGTCTTTTAAAATCGGACAAGCTTCATAGAAGCTCATGTACTGACTCGCCAGTTCATACAGGTAATTACACAGCAGGTTTGGCTGCGCATCTTTCATCACTTGTTGCAGCGTTTCTTCAAACTGCAGCACTTTGAGCGCCAGTTGTTTTTCCTGCTGCTCGGCCAGAATTAATGGCGCGCTGAAGCTGTCGCTGATGCCGGCGCGGCGCACAATACTGCTGACGCGGGTATAAGCATATTGCAGATAAGGCGCAGTAGCACCTTCAAAACTCAGCATCGCGTCCCAGCTGAAGATGTAATCTGAGGTGCGGCTTTTCGACAGATCGGCGAATTTCACTGCGCCAATACCGACTTTACGCGCTACTTCGGCGATTTCTTCGGCGCTGAGTTCTGTCGATTTACCTTTCACCACAGCTTCAGCACGCACCACGGCTTCTTCCAGCAATTCGGCCAGTTTCACTGTACCACCGGTACGGGTTTTAAACGGCTTGCCGTCTTCGCCCATCATAGTGCCAAACGGGCAATGCTCGTAGGCGGTTTCCGCCCGCAGCAAACCGGCTTTACGCGCTACCAGCTCCACTTGTTTAAAGTGCAGTGCCTGACGGGCGTCAGTGAAAATGATGATGCGGTCGACATTCAGTTCATGGCTGCGGTACTGACAGGCTGCCAAGTCTGTAGTGGCATATAAAAAACCACCGCCGGTTTTCTGAATAATAAACGGCGACGGATTGCCTTCTTTATCAGCCAGTTCCTGCAGAAACACTACTAAAGCGCCTTGGTCTTCCACCGCAATGCCACGGGCTTTTAAGTCATCAACGATTGGCTGCAGCATCGGGTTATAGGCCGACTCCGGCTTGATATGCTCGTGGCTCAAAGTGACATTTAAGGTGCGGTACACTTCTTCGCTGTGCTTGACTGAGGTGTCGATAAACAGCTGCCACAGTTTTTGACAGTGCGCGTCGCCGCCTTGCAGTTTCACCACGTAATCACGCGATTTGTCGGCAAAACCGGCTTCATCGTCAAAGCGTTTTTTCGCTTCGCGGTAGAAATCTTCTAAGTCCGCCAGCGCCACAGTTTCTAAATCAACACCGGCAGCCAGTTTGTCTTCAAGATGTGCGATCAGCATGCCAAATTGCGTACCCCAATCGCCCATGTGGTTTTGCCGGATCACGTTGTCGCCCCAGAATTCCAGCGCACGCACCACTGCATCCCCAATGATGGTCGAGCGCAGGTGACCGACGTGCATTTCTTTGGCAAGGTTTGGCGCTGAATAATCCACCACCACGGTTTGCGGTGTGGTGTTGGCGCTGACACCTAAACGCGGGTCAGCAACGGCGTGCTGCAGCTGCGTCACCAGCCAGTCTGGTTTTAACGTGACGTTGATAAAGCCTGGGCCAGCAATCTCAACTTTTTCAGCGATATCATGAAGTTCCAGCACATCCACAAGCTGCTGTGCCAAAGCGCGTGGGTTGGTTTTTAATAACTTGGCTGCGGCCATAGCGCCGTTAATCTGGTAATCGCCGAATTCTACTTTGGTGCTTTGCGTCACCGCGGTATTGGTGTCCGCTGGCAAACCAACTTTGATCATCGCGGCCTGCGTTTTTGCGGCCAATAACTGTTTGATATTCATTTTATGTCCTGTGTAAAACCTTGTAATTAACCGGCGTGCGCGTGTTCACGGGTTTTATGGAAGCGGATTTTCGGGTGCCGTTCCATCGCCAGGTTCAGGTTCACCATAGTCGGGGCCAGGTAACTTAAGTTATCCCCGCCATCCAGCGCCAGGTTGGTGCTGGCTTTGTTTCTGAATTCTTCCAGCGCTTTGGCATCATCAGAGTAGACCCAACGTGCCGTACTGACGTTAACGCTCTCGTAAATCGCATCGACGTTATATTCAGATTTTAACCGGTGCACCACCACATCAAACTGCAGCACACCGACAGCGCCGACAATTAAATCGTTGTTGTCCAGCGGACGGAATACCTGCACGGCGCCCTCTTCAGATAACTGCACCAGGCCTTTTAATAATTGTTTTTGTTTCAAAGGATCACGCAGACGGATGCGGCGGAACAATTCTGGCGCGAAGTTTGGAATACCAGTAAAAGTAAATTTTTCGCCGGCGGTGAAAGTGTCACCAATCTGGATAGTGCCGTGGTTGTGTAAACCAATGATATCGCCGGGGAAAGCCTCTTCGACGTGCTCACGGTCGCCGGCGAGGAACGTCAGTGCATGCGGCACCAGCACATCTTTGCCGATGCGCACGTGGTGCATTTTCATGCCTTTTTCGTATTTACCGGAGCAGATGCGTAAAAACGCCACGCGGTCGCGGTGTTTCGGGTCCATATTGGCCTGAATTTTAAACACAAAACCGGAGAAGCTCTCTTCAGTCGGTTCGACGGTGCGGCCAGTCGTCGCGCGGTGCTGCGGCGCTGGCGCCCATTCGGTGAGGCCATCCAGCATATGGTCAACGCCGAAGTTACCCAGTGCAGTACCGAAGAAGACCGGCGTTAATTCGCCTTTTAAGAATGCCTCGCGGTCAAATTCATGGCTGGCACCTTGCACCAGTTCCATTTGTTCGCGCAGGTCGGCAGCAAAATAACCAATCCGGGCGTCGAGTTCAGGATTGTTGATGCCTTTGATGATGTCGACTTCCTGAATGGTGTGACCAAAGCCCGATTTATAAAAAATTATTTCGTCGCGCAGGATGTGGTACACGCCTTTAAATTCTTTACCGGAGCCAATAGGCCAGGTGATTGGCGCGCAGGCGATTTTAAGGACGCTTTCGACTTCATCAAGCAAATCAATCGGATCGCGGATATCACGGTCCATTTTGTTCATAAAGGTGATGATTGGCGTGTCACGTAAACGGGTAACTTCCATCAGTTTGATGGTGCGCTCTTCAACACCCTTGGCGCCGTCGATCACCATCAGGCAGCTGTCGACTGCGGTCAGCGTACGGTAGGTATCTTCGGAGAAGTCTTCGTGACCTGGTGTATCGAGCAGGTTGACCAGACAGTCGGCATACGGGAATTGCATCACGGAAGTGGTCACCGAAATACCGCGCTCTTTCTCCATTTCCATCCAGTCAGACGTGGCGTACTGACCGGATTTTTTGCCTTTAACAGTACCGGCCTTTTGAATTAACTGTCCGAATAACAACACTTTTTCGGTGATAGTCGTTTTACCGGCGTCGGGGTGAGATATGATAGCAAAGGTCCTTCGCTTATTGATTTCATTGAGAAAATCTTGGTTTGCCATGTATAAATTCTTTTAGTTTGTACACGGATTTGTACACACTTTTGGAAGTACTCTCTTTTCAGTTCTTCGCTTGTCAAATCCGTCGTGTTAATCGTAATTGGCCGCTATTTTCGCTGATCTTGACTTTATAAACAATCAATGGTTATCTAATCGGTTACCATTTACTCTCAGCGTGCGCCAATGCTCAGTTGTAGCTGTTTGCAATCGTTGCTTCTTCAGCTCATGAACAACTGTGGCTAAACCACAAATTCCTTCGCTACCAGAAATCGATGATAGCTTGTCGTACTACACCGATGATGGTGCAGTTGCCGTTGATCGGTATTGCAGGGTATTGCGGGTTCAAAGGTTTTAGGTACTTCTGTTCACCATCAATAACTAACTGCTTAAAGGTTGCTTCTTTCGAATCATCCAAACGCGCAACAACCAATGAACCTGAAGAGTAAGGTAACTCAGGATCAACAACGATCACTGCCCCCTCAGGTATGGATTTTTTTCCGCTTGGATTTTCCATACTGTCGCCTTTTACGCGAAGTGCGAAACAACCCTCATGTGCTTTCCCAGTGACGTCACGCCACTCCTCAGCATCTTCATGGGCAAATCCCTCCTCTATTTCAGTCCAATCCCCGGCCTGAACCCAGTTAATGAGAGGAATTCTTCCCTTAATATCAGGCCCGACTTCTACATTACCGACCCCCAAGCCAATCTCGCCATCACCTGTGGCGAGCCAATGAGCATTCACGCGAAGCGCCTCCGCGATCTGCATGGTGTAACGAGACCTAGCCGATTTACCAGAGCAAATCTGGCTGATCGACTGCTGTTTGATACCAATGCGACGAGCCAACTCAGACTGAGTCACCCCAGTAAGCTGCAAGGCATGGTTTAGTCGTTCGGATAAAGTTTTCATAAGCCCGTATTCTACAAATAAAACTGTAGCCTTTCAACAATTTTAACTGTTGACTTACCTACAGTTTAAACTGTAACATTCAATCTTGTAACAGTTACTATTGTAATAGGAGACGGTATGGAAGTGTTCAACACGACACAAAAACATCTCCGCCGTGCCATTGACTTGGTCGGCGGGCAATCAGCATTAGCACGAGCCATCAACTCAAAACAGCAAAACGTCTGGTTTTGGTTGAATAAATCAGGGCGTGTTCCCGCTGAATTCGTTTTGCCCATCGAACAAGCTACGCAAGGACAGGTAACCCGATCCCAGTTAAGACCGGACATCTACCCCGAATGCCCAAGCGAGCTGAAAGCCAGTAACCAGTAGGATTAAGGGCAAGTAATGGTCAGCATTTTACGTAAACACAAAAGCGAGTACCTCCATGCGTGATTATGGCAAGGTCTATACCCGCTTTTGGCTAAAGCAAAATGTTTTGTCCTGGAGTGACTCAGCGAAGTTGCTAGGACTGTATTTGCTTACATGCCCACATTGTAATTTGCTTGGCTGCTTTCGATTGCCGATTGGTTACGTTGCTTCTGACTTGAACTGGGATGAGCAACAGGTTGCCAAGGCGTTAAGTGAGTTAGAACAAGATCAGTTCCTCATTCGTTGCGAGGAATCCGGTTGGACTTTGATTCGGAGCTTTCTGAAGCACAACCCAATCGAAAACCCAAACCAAGGTAAGGCAGCCTTTCGGTTGCTTAAAGATGTACCTGCCGACTTCGTTGGCATGGCATCGCTTTTGAAATCTCTTGCCGCTTTTCAAGCTCGGCTTCCAGAAGAATTTTCATCATTGTTTATGCCTGATGGCAACCCGGTAAGGGACTCTCAACGGTCGGATGACTCTGAGAGAAGCAATAAACCAACAGTTAAAACTGTTGACCACATACAGTTTGAAGACTTCTGGGATGTACAAATACGCAAAGAAAAAAAAGCGAAAGCCAAAGAAGAATGGCTACGCATGGGCCTCAATGAAGACCATGAACTCGCCTTGGAAGTGCTAACACGCTGGAAAGAGCAACGAGACAACCGATTGCAGTATCAAGATCGGACTAAGACCCCTATGCCACATAACTGGCTTTTAAACCGGCAATGGGAAGACGAGTACGTTCGCATTGATGAAGTACAGCAATCATCGACGAGCCTAAAGGTTAGCAATCGCCAATTGAATATTGAAGAAAGCAATCGCCGCATTGCTGAAAGCTGGGCCGGACCAGGTATTCGGGAGGTTCGTTCAAGTGCAGGAGGTTGATAAACGCGAGTTTGCTGAAGTTTGGGGAGCAGCTTGGGCCATGTATGGCAAAAGCGTATCACCGCAATTGCTATCCATCGCATTTGAAGCCCTTCGTGCTTATAGCATTGAAGAAGTGAGAATCGGTCTGACTCGGCATATTCAATCACCGGATACTGGGCAATTTTTTCCAAAGCCCGCTGACGTCATCAAGCATATCGACGGCAACTCGGGTTCAAGAGCCATGGTTGCTTGGAACAAAGTTGACAAGGCTGTTCGTCAGGTTGGCGCTTGGACATCCGTGATGTTTGACGATGCGCTTATCCACCGCGTGATTTCAGATATGGGTGGATGGGTTGAACTCTGCAAGGTTGATGACAGGGAATACCCCTTTAAGCAAAAAGAGTTTTTAACACGCTACCAGGCTTACTTGCTGCGGGACGAAGTGGGTGAATACCCAAGGCTATTACAGGGTATTGCCGACCATCAGAACCAGCAAAAAGGATTTGATATGCAAGCGCCGGTTGCCGTGGGCGACTGGTCAAAAGCGGCACAAGTTTATACGAGAGGCATCGCTGACTTTAGCGCAGTGCCTTTAAAAAGAATAAGCCCGAAAGCCATTCAGGCGCTTCTCGGAAATCAATTAGAGGACAAAAATGAAAACGATTAAAGCAAAAACCATTGCCCTAGTAATAACCATGTCCGCAAGCACTTCAGTCTATGCGTTTCCGGGCTATCAGTGGGAAAAAGCAGCACAAAGCGTTGGTATTGATCCAGTCATGCTCTACGCCGTTGCCTTGGCTGAGTCGGCCTCACATCGTGGTCTCAACATGACCAGTCCATGGCCATACGCAATTCGCAATGGTTCAAACGCAACCTACGCCAAATCTAAGACAGAAGCGGAGCAACTGTTAAACCAGGCACTTCAAGAGAGTGAAAAATACCAGCTCGATATTGGCCTTATGCAAATCAATTTGCATTGGCATGGGCATCGGGTGAGCTCAGCAGCGGAACTGCTAGACCCCATCACCAACCTTACTGTCGGCTCCAGTATTTTGGCCGAAGCAATCAAGTCTTCACCAAATGATTTAGAGCTTGGCATAGGCCGCTATCACAGTTGGAACGAAGATCGTGCACGCTGGTATGGGCAAAGAGTGCTTTCTATTTATCGCAATATTTTACATGAACTGGAGG
>SSFI01000131.1 GCA_008015325.1 Rheinheimera sp. | reverse complement strand
TGATGACAGAAACCGCGGTTAGTGTAAAACACTGACCGCGGCAACAGGTCTGATCAGCTTAAATAAACTGTCAGTTCGATGCAGATAGCGCGAAATTACCGATCAACCCAGCGCTTTTTCATCTTTTTTCGAGCCACCAAAACACTTGGGGGAAGCAGGTGGTTTCTCGGCGTAGTATTCATACCACTCGCTCGGTGTGTAGGTGTGCAGCGCCAGCGCGTGAATTTTCTCTGCCAGCTCTTCGGCAACCACGGCGTTCACTGCCCGATGGCGTTGCAACAGCCGCATGCCGTCAAACGCCGGCGTGACGATCACGACTTTAAAGTGCGATTCTGAACCCGGTGCCACACTATGCATGTGGCTTTCATTGATCACGTCCAGAAACACCGGTTGGAAGGCTTGCAACAATTTCTGTTCGATAGACGTATGGATCAGCATGATTGTCAGCTCCTTCGTTGGTTGTATATTCAGACTAGCTACTGCATTTTGCCCTGTCTGCACAAAATCAGCTGCAAAAAAAGATAAAAAATAGCGCTTGCCAAAACTGGTTTTACTGCATCAACGCTGAGGCAAGTAACGAAAGGTCAGATTAAAACGTTCAGCCTGTGCCCGGATCTGCTTGGGAACCCGGTGTTGCCAGAAGCGCTGACAAGTACCTGCCATCACCAATAGATCTCCGTTATTAAGTTCAAGACTTAGCTGTGTATTCAAATACTTATGCTTTAAATCAAAACGGCGGGTCTGGCCCAGACTGAGCGATAAAATCACCGGATCTGGCCCCAGTTCCCATTCGTCATCACTGTGCCAGCCCATATGATGTTCGCCATGTTGATAATGATTCAGCAACACCGCATTCAATGGGTGGCCGGTGTGACGTACCAGTCTCTCACAAAGCTGCTGTAATCCAGCCTGCCAGGGCTCTGGCTGAAAAGTCACACCCGAATAGCGGTAGCTGCAATGAGGATCACCCATCCAGATTTGCCGGCGCGGAATTGCCACTTCACGGCCGTATAAGCGGATGCTCGGCCGTTGCCAGTCAAGTTCTGACAACTGCAGGCATAAATGTTCCGACTCGGCGCGACTCAGAAACGCCGGTAGCAAATACACCTCAGCGTCTGGCAAAAAGTAACGTTGTATCGACTGTCCGGGTGCTGTGGCTCCCGCGCCTGCGTTGTGCCCTGGCTGCGCTTCTGTCAAAATAACCGCCTTTTGTTTCTGCCGAACCTTATTATGTCCAGCCAATTTACCCTAGACCAGATCCAGCTGCAGCTGGATAGATTTCCGCCGGAACAGAAAACCCGCAGTCTGCAGGCCTGGGATGCAGCAGATGAGCTGCTGATCCGCTACGCCCTGCAGCAGTTGTCCGGCGCCGATGCACCGGTATTAGTGGTCAACGACCAGTTCGGCGCCCTCACCTGCGCACTGCATCATTTCGCGCCAGTACAGTGGAGCGACTCTTATATCAGCCAGCTCGCGACACAACACAACCTGCAACAGAACGGCCTGAACCCGGTCCGGCAAGTCGCCAGCACCGAAGCTTGCCCGGATTTTGCAGCTGTTTTGCTAAAACTACCCGGCAATCATAGTTTTCTGCGCTATCAGCTCCGCCAGCTGAAACAACAGCTGGCTGATGGTGCCAAGCTTGTCGCAGCCGCTAAAGCGAAAGATATTCACGCCAATCTGCTGCAGATTTTCGCCGAAGAAATAGGCCCGGTCAGTGCATCTTTAACGGAAAAGAAATGCCGGTTGATCACTGCTGTCTGCGATAAAAAGCTGCCGGTTCCGACCCGTCCACAGTTTCCTTTGACCTGGCCGGTAGAATTACCGACGCCACAAGGGCCATTAACGTTAAAAATCAGCAATCACGCCAACGTGTTTGCACGCGAGCAATTGGACGTCGGCGCCCGGTTCCTCCTGCAACATTTACCACAGGTGCAGCCTGGCCAGCGCGTGATAGATTTAGGTTGCGGCAACGGCGTGATTGGCCTTGCCGTGCTTGCGGCCGAACCTCAGGCGCAGCTGCTGTTTTGCGATGAATCTTTTATGGCGGTGCAATCGGCCAAAGACAATGTCCGCGCACATTTTCCAACAGCCACTCAATGCGAATTTCTGGCCGATGACAGCCTGAGTCAACAAGCCGACTTATCTGCCGACTATATTTTGTGTAACCCACCGTTTCATCAGCAGCAGGCTGTCACAGATCATATCGCCTGGCAGATGTTTGCCGATGCACGGCGTGTACTGAAAATCGGCGGCCGGTTACGCATTGTCTGTAACCGTCACCTTGGCTACGGTGAAAAACTGACCCGGCTGTTTGGCGGTTGTATTCACGTAGCCAGTAATGCAAAATTCAGCGTCTTTGAAGCTATCAGAAGGAAATAGTCATGCGTTCAATCCTGCTTGCCGCAGTTTTCGCGGTTGGAGTTGCCGGTTGCAGTAATCCGGTGCCGTCTTTTATTGTTGCACCGCAAATCTTCTGGAATCAATCGAACCAGCTTACCAACACAGCCTTTGCGCTGAACGTACAGGACAACAGACCGACCAACGGTACCCTGGTGATGCGCGATGGCGATTCCGTCAAATCCTATCCGACCACCAATGATCTGACCGGTCAGCTACAGCAAACGCTGAGCAGCGCCTTAACTCAGCAGGGTGCGCGCATTTCCGGTGCAGAACCGGTGATTGTGACTTTGCAAATCAACCAGCTGGAAGCCAATGCCGAATTAAAAGCTGTCGAGCACGTAGTGAAAAACAGTGTCGAGCTGACCTTATTAATTGAGCGGGACTCTGGCTCATTTAACAAAAGCTACAGCGGCAAAAGCAGCTTCTCTGGTCCGTTTAAACTGGATACTGCAGTCGCAGAACGCGAGCTACGCGTGCTGACCGAGCAGGTGCTGGGGAACATGCTGCGTGACCCAAGCTGGCAGGACTTCCTGAGGAACTAAGTGATGAAACATCTCTTTGCCTTACTCTGCCTGCTCAGCAGTTCGCTGGTTTTTGCTGCAGGCGAGCATATCCAAAAAGATAACCTGTTTCCGCGGGTCAAACTGATCACCACAGAAGGTGACATCGTGATCGAACTGGACCGGATGAAAGCAGCTCTGACAGTGAATAACTTCCTGACCTACGTTGATAAAAAAATGTATGACGGCACTGTGTTCCACCGTTTAGAACCGGAATTCGTGCTGCAGGGCGGTGGTTATGATCGCGAGTATGTCGCTATCAAAAACCTCGCGGAGATCCCAAATGAGTCCGGCAATGGCCTGAAAAACATTCAGTACAGTGTCGCTATGGCGCATCAGGAAAAAGGTCCGCATACCGCCACCAATCAGTTTTTTATTAATCTCAATGAAAACACCAGCTTAAATCCGGGTAAAAACTGGGGTTACGCCGTGTTTGGTAATGTGGTGGAGGGGATTGAGACCATCGAGAAAATCCGCAAACTCGAAACCGGTCTGAACGAGAAACTCGGCTGGGAAAACGTGCCGAAAAAACCCGTTGTCATCGCCCGCGCAATATTACTTCCTGCTAAATAATACCTACTATACTTGGCCAAGACCTGGTGCTGCAGTGTGGCACCGGGTTGAACTGCCCGCACCTGCTGTCGGGTTAACCAAAGTGGCCAGCAGCCACCTTTGTTAAACAGGGTGTCCGAATGTTAGATACTTTTTTGGAGCACAAATCCAAGCAACTGGTGTTTTTCCTGTCCAGGTATCTGCGTGGGCAGCTACCACACCGGGAAATGCATTTGTTTGTCTGGGATACTCTGGAAGAATGGGCGCAACTGCACGTCAGCAACAAAGTTCCGCAATCGTTTCGCGAAATGGTGTTCTGGCACCTGATTTATCAACTCGAACTCTGCTCAGAAGCTGAATTAAAATCCGACCGTCGTCTGCGGCGGGAACTCTATCGCTGCATGGGCTATTTACTGGGGAAAACCCAAGGACCCGCTGATTTTGTTGGCGTGCGCCCCTGAATTGTTACTTTGCTTTGCCACACCGGCTTTGTTAATGTGGCGTCTTTCTGTTTGCCCGCGCTGGAGTCATGCCGGATGTCTGAAGTTGTGCGCCCGGAGCAAGGCTGGTTAGCCACCATCCGGATTTATCGTGATCCCCGCCTTTGGTTTATTTTTCTGCTGGGTTGCTCGTCCGGTTACCCTTGGGTTTTAATCAGCAGCGCGATGACCGGCTGGCTCAAAGATGCCAATTTATCGCGCGCGGCCATTAGCTATTTTGGTTCTGTCACAGCAGTCTATGCCATCAATTTCCTGTGGGCACCTTTATTGGACCGAGTAAAAATCCCGTATCTGTCACATCAGCTCGGCCAACGCCGCAGCTGGATTTTGTCTCTGCAGCTGTTGATCGTGTTGTTTACTCTGGGGATTTCCATGACCAACCCGGCCGCCAGTCTGATCTGGACATCATTGCTGGCGCTGGCGATTGCCGCTGCAGCGGCCAGTATGGATGTCGCTATCGACGGTTACCGGATTGATATTATTGGTCAGGAGGCACAGAAGCTTCCGGCAGCAGCGGCGATGGGTGTTGCCGGCTGGTGGACCGGATATTCTTTACCGGGCTATCTAGCTTTTCATTACGCAGACAGCTTCGGCTGGTCAGCTATTTACCTGGGGCTGGCAGCTCTGTTGGCAATTCTGGCGCTCGGGACCTTTTTGGTGCGAGAACCAAACTCCAACCGGGATTTGCTGCAGCAAAAAGCGGCGGAGCGCTATCAGAATAGCCAGTCGCATCCGGCTTTGCTCTGGCTGCAAATCACAGTGTTGGAACCATTTGCGGATTTTGTCCGGCGCAATGGTGTTAAAGTCTCAGTACTGCTGATTTTGTTTATCCTGACCTTTAAATTAGGCGAATCTTTCCTTGGCCGGATGTCGATCCAGTTCTACCGGGAAGTAGGCTTTTCCAATGAACAAATTGCTGAATACTCAAAACTTATCGGTTGGGGCGCGACGGTATTTTTTACGTTGTTAGGCAGTTTGCTGAATACCCGCTTTGGCGTATTTAAAGGCTTGGTGATTGGTGGTCTGGCGATGGCGGCCAGTAATCTGATGTTTGCCTGGCTGGCACAAACTGGCCCTGACGAGCAATTGTTATTCTGGACTATTATTCTGGATAATTTTACCACTGCATTTTCAATTGTGGCTTTTGTGTCATTTTTATCGGCTTTTACCGGCGTGGCATTTTCTGCCAGTCAGTATGCATTATTAGCATCGGTCGGTAATTTTGGCCGCACCTCGATGGCTTCCTTTGGTGGCAGTCTGGTGGATTGGCTGGGCGGCGACTGGTCGTTATTTTTCCTGCTCACGTCGCTGATGGTGCTGCCGGCGCTTAGCTTATTGTGGTACATCATGTTTTTGCTGAGACAGCGCGGACAGAAACTCTATTGAGCTGAACTGCTTCACCATAAAAAAGCCTGCAAATGCAGGCTTTTTATCCAGACGGCTCAGCACTTAAGGCTGAGTCACCTGCCGTAATCCTTCCGCTGGGTCGACTTCCAATGCCTGGCAATACCGGACAAATTCCACGACATCTAAACGACGTTCCTGATTCTCTACTTTCCCAATAAAAGAATGTGGTGTGCCTAATACTTCAGAGAGGCTGCGCATGGTATGTCCTTTATCCTGGCGCTGGCGTTTCAGCCACAAGCACAATCTTTTATTTTCGTCAGAAATGACGCTTTTAGTACCTTTCATAACTAAATAGTCTCCCAGCGTTGAACGCTTTTTTTATGTAAAACACTTCCTGCCAAATAAAAATCCAAACCTTATTGGTGTCCCAATAAGCAATAATAATCGGTTCATTAAACCATAGGATGCGACGAGCGTACAGTTACAACAGTTAAAATTTGTCCGGCACCATACACTGTCGTAACACCGATGTAATTTATTGTATTAAATCAGCCTGATAACTCATAAATCGCTACTGAATCGCACCTAAAGGTATTACGACGACGCCGCGAACATCAGCTAATCGTAATATTTTTGTTATAAAAACTGCGCCATTCTAGTACAAGTTGGCTGGGGATGTAAGATTCGATGAAAAAATCGGCGACAATTTCGGGGAGGACAGACCAGCCAGTGTGACACTGGCCGGTTTCAAGCAAAGATCAGACGGAAAAACTGGAGCCACAGCCACAAGTCGTGGTGGCATTTGGGTTTTGTACAATGAATCGGCTGCCTTGCAGACCTTCGGTGTAGTCCACCACACCACCCACCAGATACTGTAGACTCATCGGGTCTACCACCATGGTCACGCCGTGTTTTTCGATGGTCAGATCGCCTTCGTTCACTTTCTCATCAAAGGTAAAACCGTACTGAAAACCTGAACAACCACCGCCAGTGACATAAACCCGCAGCTTTAACGCCGGGTTTTCCTCATCGGTGACCAGAGCCAGTACTTTGTTAGCGGCAGCATCGGTGAACTGGATCGGCATCTGCATTTCTGACATCACGACTCCTGACAGGGACAGAAAAATGGAGCGAAATTATCTAATACCCGAGCATTTTAATCAAGTATTTCACTCTGACCATCCCAGGCCAGTTCTTTGCTCAGTGTGATGGTACTACCACCCTGGCCGGAATTACTGTTCAGGCGGATCAACAGTTTCTCCGGGACAAAGCCGGCAGGCAGCACAAACTCGCCCTCAACAGTAAGGAAGTTTTTAATCACCAGCCGTTTGGTTTTATTGGTATATCCGGCCAGTTTGAGCAAATCGACTTCGACCGATTTTTTCTTGCGCTTGCCTTTGAGCTTGATTTCCAGTTGAGCCCTTGTTTGTTTTTTCTGCTTATTCTGTTCAATCAGCAGCACACTGAACTGATAGCGGCCGACAGCACTGCCCGGCTGCAAACGGAAACTGTCGATCACCAGCGTGCCACTTTCAGGTACTGGCGCAACAATCTTCTGATACACCGCTAGTTCTTTTTTCAGGTCAAACAACTGCTGCTGCTGATCTTTGATGTCCTGTTGCAACAACAGGTTGGTGTTTTTTTCGACGGCCAGCTCAGTGGCGATAAAATCACGTTGCCGTAAAGCTTCCGCTTTTGCCTGTTCACTTTGTTGTATTTGCTGACTTTGCACCAGACTCTGCTGCTGATACTGCGATAACTGCTGCAATAACTGCCAGTTACCGAGGCCCCAGCTTAATACCGCCACCAGCAGGGTTAATGGCAATAACCACCAGTATTGGCGAAACCGCAGGGTCAGCGCGGGATTAATCCGAAGTTTCATCAGCAGACTCAACATGTTATCTTTGAACTATCAACAGCTTTTTCCGGTACTTTACCATGAAACGCGTGCAACAGTGGCTGCCGCCATTGCGACGCCGGTTAGCTTTACCTGTCACTTCATTGCAACTATGCCTGCTCGGCGCCGTCGGCGGTGTTGTTGCTGCTTTGCTTATCGTGTTGTTTCGCCTCAGTATTATGGCGATCCAGAGTTTCTATCTGACCCACTTTGACGACTTTACCAGCCTGCCGCCACAACTACGCGCTCTGCTGCCCTTCATTGCCGCCGCAGTGATCACTTGTTTTGGCTTATTGATTGGCCTGAAACATTACCGGCTCGGCATTCCGTTTGTGATCCATCGCATTAAATTAAAATATGGCCTGATGCCGTGGAAAAACACTCTGCATCAATTTTTTGGTGGCGTCGCCGCGCTCAGCGCCGGGTTTTCTGTTGGGCGCGAAGGCCCGTCGGTGCATTTAGGTGCCTTTGGTGCCAGCATGTTCGGCAAATACCTGCGTCTGCCCTATAACAGTATCCGCATCCTGGCCGGCTGTGGTATCGCCGCCGGGATCTCCGCTTCTTTTAATACGCCGCTGGCTGCGGTGATTTTTGTCATGGAAGTCGTGCTGCGGGAATACCGTATCCATGTGTTTGTGCCCATTATGCTTGCGTCGACTATGGGCGCTTTGGTGACGCAGGCGTTTTTCGGCACGGGCAATGACCTGCATACGCTGACCATGATCACGCTGAGCAACTGGCATTTACCTTATTTGCTGCTCGCCGGTGTTGCGATGGGCGTGGTGGCGACGTTTTTTAACCAAAGTCTGATGCTGACAATGCGCACTTTTCAGCGTTGGCATCTGGCGCTGCGATTGCTGCTGGCCGCCTTATTAACTGCGGCTATCGGCAGTTTAATCCCACAGGCGCTCGGGGCAGAAACCGGTGCTATTCATTATGCGGTGTCGGCGCCGAATGAGCTATTGCTGTTATTTGCCATTTTTGCCGGCAAAATTTTGTTAACCGTGATAGCGCTGGGCCTTGGCATTCCCGGTGGTATCGTCGGCCCTGTGTTTGGCATCGGCATTGTGATGGGCACTATTCTGGCTTTCGTGCCGTCATTATTCAGTGGCGACCACAGTGCTGCCGGCACTTATGCGCTGCTCGGAATGGCCGGCATGATGGCAGCAACTTTACACGCGCCGCTGGCGGCATTGGTGGCGGTGATGGAACTGGCGTCCAATCCGCAGTTAGTCGTGCCGTCGATTCTGGTGATCACAGCCTCTTATGTCACTGCCGTGCAGTTTTTTCATACCAAATCCATCTTCCTGCAGCAGCTGGATTTTCTGCAGCTACCCTATAAACTGGCGCCGGCCGACGATGTACTGCAGAAGGTCGGCGTGCTGGCGATGCTGCAACAGAATTATCAGTTGCTGGATAATCCAACTGATGCGCAGGTGATCCAGGCGCTCGACAGCACGGCACCAGAGCAGCTGGTTCTGGTGCGTCGGCAATATGCCGTAGACCATCAGTTTGAACTGGCAGCTTACGATGTCAGCCTGTCGATGTCCGGTGACAGTGCACTGCGCTTTGTGCCGGTCGGCGCGGTCAGTCATCAGGCCACTATGGCGGAAGTCTTTGCCGAAATCGGTGACGCCCGCGAAGGTGCTGTCTTGGTGTATGACGATGCACAGCCCGATCAACCGCTGGGACTGGTCAGCTGGGAACAGGTGCGGGCATTGTTACTGCGGCAGAATAACTTGTTGTAATGCCAATAAACGCAACACCGCTATTCAATAAAACACAGGAAAATCCATGAGTTGGTTACTGATCTATAAAGCCCTGCATATCGCCTTTATGGTGGCCTGGTTCGCCGGTATTTTTTATCTACCACGGCTGTTTGTTTATCACGCCCAGAACCAATCTGCCGACGTAGACGCGCAGTTCAAAGTGATGGAACGCCGCCTGCTGTATTTTGTTACGCCTTTTGCCATCCTGACGGCGGTGTTTGGCGTGCTGTTAATTCTAGGCTACGGCAGCGCCTGGTTTGCCGCCAACCACTGGTTACATGTCAAACTGCTGCTGGTGGCACTGCTTTATGGCTACCATGGCTACTGCTTTAAATTGCTGGCGGATTTTAAACACAACCGGAATAAACACAGTGCGCGGTTTTACCGGTTTTTTAATGAAGCACCGGTACTGGTGCTGTTTGCCGTGGTACTGCTGGCGGTAGTAAAGCCTTTTTAATTGCACAGAACACCGCGGATGGTTGCCGGTTTTAAACAGTGGCAGCTATAGGTTTGTCTGGGCGCTTTGATTATAATGGCGGACAGTTTGCGGGCCGGTGTTAACCAGCTTAGACCGGACCGCTGTCTGCCACTTCAAGTTATAGGCCCCAAGCATGAACTTCAAAGGTCAACATATTCTGTCGGTCAAGCAATTTGACCGCGACAGTATTTCGCAGGTTTTCCGCATTGCCCGTTCGATGGAACCTTATGCCTTGCGGCAAAAACGCACCCGGGTACTGGATGGTGCAATTTTGGGTAACCTGTTTTTTGAACCAAGTACCAGAACCCGGGTCAGCTTCGGTTGTGCTTTTAACTTGCTGGGCGGCGAAGTACGCGAAACCACCGGCATCCAGTCATCTGCCCTGTCTAAAGGCGAATCTTTATACGATACCGCGCGCATGATCAGCAGTTATAGCGATGTGATTGCGATGCGTCACCCGCAAGCCGGCAGCGTCGCCGAATTTGCTGAAGGCAGCCGCGTGCCGGTATTAAACGGTGGCGACGGCGCCAACGAACACCCGACTCAGGCGCTGCTGGATTTATTTACCATCGAACGCGAACTGGCGGCCTCACAGCAACATGTGGAAGGCATGCATATCGCCATGGTCGGCGATTTAAAATTCGGTCGCACTGTACATTCACTGTCAAAACTGTTGTGCCTGTACAAAAATATTCAGTTCACGCTGATTGCCCCCAACGAGCTGGCAATGCCGGACGAAATCGTCGGTGCCATTGAAAACGCTGGCCATAAAGTGCGGATCACCGACCAGCTGGCCGGTAATATCGATGCCGATATCGTCTACCAGACCCGCATCCAAGAAGAGCGTTTTCCGTCGCAGGAAGAAGCCAACAAATACCGCGGTAAGTTCCGGCTCAATCAGGAGATTTACACCAAACACTGTAAATCCAACACCGTGATTATGCACCCGCTGCCACGCGATTCGCGGCTGGAAGCCAATGAGCTGGATAACGACCTGAATAAAAACCCGAATCTGGCAATTTTCCGCCAGGCCGACAATGGCGTATTGGTGCGTATGGCGTTATTCGCTCTGACGCTCGGCGTGGAAGATTTGATCCACAAATACGAATGCGAAGTGCCCTGGTACAGCGCCAAACATAAATAACCGAAGTGGATTTCTGTGATGACTTTATCTGAACAACTGTTCGAACGTGCCCAGCTAACTATCCCAGGCGGCGTCAATTCGCCAGTGCGGGCTTTTAAAAGCGTCGGCGGCACGCCGGTATTTATCGACCGTGCCGATGGCGCTTATATCTATGACGTCGACGGTAAACAATACATTGATTATGTCGGTTCCTGGGGCCCGATGCTGCTGGGGCACAACCATCCGTCTATCCGCGAAGCAGTCATTAAAGCTGCAGAGAAGGGCCTGAGCTTCGGCGCCCCCTGCCCGGCTGAAATTGACATGGCGGAACTGGTCAGCAGCCTGGTGCCTTCAATGGAAATGGTACGGATGGTCAGCTCCGGTACCGAAGCAACCATGAGTGCCATCCGTCTGGCGCGCGGTTATACCGGCCGTAACACTATCGTAAAATTCGAAGGTTGCTACCATGGTCATGCCGATTCATTGCTGGTCAAAGCCGGCTCCGGCGCTTTAACCCTGGGCGTGCCGAATTCTCCCGGTGTACCGGCAGATTTTGCCAAGTATACCTTGACCTCTGAGTTTAATAACCTGCCACAACTTGCCGCGCTTTTTGCTGAACATGGCACTGATATTGCTTGCATCATCGTCGAACCTGTGGCCGGCAATATGAACTGTATCCCCCCGCAGCCTGGTTTTTTGCAGGGGCTGCGGGATTTATGTGACCAATATGGCAGCGTGCTGATTTTTGACGAAGTCATGACCGGCTTCCGTGTCGCCTTAGGTGGCGCTCAGGCCTATTATGGCATCAAGCCGGATCTGACGACGCTGGGTAAAATCATCGGTGGCGGCATGCCGGTCGGTGCTTTTGGCGGTAAAAAAGCCATTATGCAGCATATTGCACCGCTGGGGCCGGTGTATCAGGCCGGGACTTTGTCAGGCAACCCGATCGCGATGGCGGCCGGTCTCGCGGCTTTAAAAGCTATCAGCCAGCCAGGCGTTTATGAAACGCTGAGTGCAAAAACAGCGACATTACTACAGGGGCTGAAACAGGCAGCGTCTGAGGCCGGTGTGGCGTTATCGACTAATCAGGTCGGGGGCATGTTCGGCATCTTCTTTACGGAACAAACCGAAGTCAGCAGTTATCAGCAGGCTACACAGTGCAACATCGATGCGTTTAAGCGCTTTTTCCACCTGATGTTAAACGAAGGGGTTTATCTGGCGCCTTCCGCCTATGAGGCAGGCTTCTTGTCACTGGCCCACTCAGATGAGGATTTAGCCCGGACTATTGCGGCCGCCCGTCGCAGTTTTGCAGCGCTTTAATTCCCTTTAAAATCCCACTCACTGAAACTGTTGTGGTTGTAACCAGACCACATCAGTTTCAGGCTCCCGCGCCAATTGTAAAAATAATTGTTCCTGTTCCAGCTGACCATATAAACCTGTGATATGCATCAAGCCGGGCGGCTGGATTGATTGCCGATGCTGCAGCTCCCAGCCGCTGAGCCATAATTGCCCCCGCTCATCCAGCCAATATAAACCTTTACTGGTAGTCACCCAGCTGTACCCGCTCAACTGCCGCCAGTTCAGCGACCAGGGTAAAGTCGTCAGCTTGTCTTGTTCCGGCCAGAACCGCAGCACAACCCCATCCAGCTGTTGTAATAACAAACTTTGCTCAGGAGCACAGCGTAAGTCGACAATGTCAGCCCGCAGCTCGATCGGATGCATGTCCTGATTCATTGTTCTCAGCTGCCACTGCTGATGATTAAACTCAGCCCAAAACCAGCGTTGATGGCAAAAAGCAAAATGCCGCAGCTGGCGGTCCTGGAACAACACCGCTGTTAAACTGCCATCTTGCAGCGACACCTGATGTAATTGTTGATCGATCACTGCATACAGCTCGGCACCGGCCCAAAGTAATTGCGTGATTTGACGCCATTGTGTGAAGCGGGTCAGCTGACTGACTTTAGTTCCGTCAAACCACCAGATTTGTGGCAAGCCGGAACGCTCAGACACTAAGGCTGCCTGGGCGGCATTCCAGCTCAACAGCTGATCAGTTTTATTGCTGCTGAGCCACGGCGATGCAGAGAGCAGTGTAGAACTACGGCCGGTGTCACTGTGCTGCAATGGTAAAAGATCAGCCAGATCGTGCGGTACCTGAGTGGCCAGCAAGCGTTCCCCGACCTTTTGCTGATCAACGTAGGCCCCACTTGCCAGCTGCAGCGCAATAAGTTGGGATTGTGCCGGCTCAAAAATAAATGATCCCGACGGCCCGGACAGCAGCAGCTTTTTATCATCCCAGCGGGCCATGGTATGAATGGCGTAAGGGAAATCCGCCGCCTTATGCAAAGCCGCTGTGCTGAGATCGTAATGAAATAGACTGGTGTTGAAATGATCTTGTTGTAATAAGACCCATACCTTCCGCTGCTGCAGCATCGCAGCAACCGGCTTTTGATAGGACTCAGCAAAACTTTGCTGCAATTCAGCTTTCTGGCCGTTAAAACGCCACAACTGTGTGGCCCCGGAATCTGGATGCTGGTCCAGCCAAACCAGTTCCTTCCCATCAGTCGCCAGGCCCTGCGCCATCAACTGCTGGCATGGCAACCAAGGCGCAATCTGTTGATCCAGCTGATGTACCTGCATCCGGAAAATACTGCAGCTTTTGCCAGTGACCGCCTGAAACACAAGGTCAGGCCCCAGCCACTGCCCTGCTCCCAAGGCGTCAAATTGCTGTATTTGTAATTGTTTGCGGTGGCTGCTCAGATGATGCGCTATCCAGCGCCAGCGCCCGTCATTGGTGCGTTGCTGATAAAAAAGAGTCCGACCGTCCGGACTTAATAACGGTCGCTGTTCCTGACCCGCCATTGCACTAATCGTAACTTGCTGGGTGAAAGCAGGCACAAAGCTGTTTTTCCCGAAAAACAGTAACAGACTAGTGACTAAGGCCACTACAGCACAAAGAAAAAAAGCCGACAGCAGTTTGAGCCGACGCCGTTGTTCACGCTTGTGCACCTGCTGCGCCTGTGGCGGCACCATAGTGACAGGGGATTCAGCCTCAGACTCTTCTTTTGCATGCAGCAGCGTAGGTTTCAGTTTCAATGCCACTTTATCTGCGGCAGGCTTTGCTAGTACTTGAATAGGCGCAACCCAGCGGTAGCCTCGTTTTGGCAAGGTTTCAATGTAAGTGGCTGGTTTGGCTGAATCCTGCAATAGTTTACGCAACACGCCGATGGCACGCATTAACGCCGCATCAGTACCCTCAGCATCGCCCCAAATTGCGTCCAGCAGATCGGCTTTGGCATGGGGTACATCAGGTTTTGCTAAAAAGTGATTTAACAGTTTGTGCAGACGAGGTTCCAGCACCAGCGGCGCCAGTTCAGATGGATGAATTAGATGGGCATCAGCAATGTCAGTTGGTTGCTCAAGCCGCCACAAAGTGCCAGTTCCGGGACTGTACTTCCAGCAACCAAAACTTAAAGTGGTATCCGCCAACTGCATGCAACACCCCCGCCATCAGATAGCGGGGAGTATACATGAGTTCTTTAGAAAAACAGCGATGGCTTATCAGGGGGTTAATGATTAAGCCTACTGTTTACATTAACTTTTTTCAATAAGGCAATAAGGCCAGTCACCGCATACCGGACTTTGCGGTACCGGCGTAGGCTCAGAAGGCAGGCTACTTTCTACAGGCTCTGGCGATGGTTGAGGGTCGCTGAACGCGACGCCGGATACCGAAACCGCACACAGAAAAAACGTACAAAGCATTGGTGAACGCAGCACATTTAAATTTTTCATAAAAATCCCTTATCAGCTTGGTTGTGTAAAACAACCTTTGACTGTAAATACTTCACCGAGAAATTTTTTTAGGGATTTTTGATAAAACTTTGATAAAGTTGCGTTTAAAACTTCAGCTCTGCAATATCTATATCGCCACGCTTACCATCGTCCTGGTAAATAAAGTCTTCATCTAAACTGACATCAAAACGCCGACCTAAGTACTTCTGCTCAACCCCAGTACTTTCAATCTGCAGAGTCTTGAGGTTAAAGCGGAAAATCTCCACTTTGTCAGGCCCGCTTGCTTTAGAAAAATAAACCCCGTTTTTACGTAAAATGATCCTGGGGGAGAGAAACTCAAACTTAGGCATATTCATCAGTTTGATGACGTCCTGAGATTCTTTATAAACAAGCTCCATATACTGCTCACCAGGCACATGCCTCAGATGGTAAGCTCCATCTGGACTTTCCTGAAAAAAATCCCATTTATCGCTGAATACGTTTGCCGTATTTTCTGCAATATTTTGTCGCATGATCTGCCAACGCCCTTTATTCGAGAGCTTAAAGTAAATGGTCTGGCTGTCTGCGCCCCATGATGGTTCACGGCTCTGCTGTTCAGGCGTTGTTATAGCTAGAGGCTCCTTGCCATCCTCAAGAAGCCATATCATAGCGTTCACAAGTACCAGCAGTTTCTTACCATCTGGAGAAAATTCAAGCACTTTAGGATACATTTGGCCGGTAAATGAGCTGATTTGTTTCTGTCGTCCATCCGGATAATAAAGCCAAACCTGTTGCCCACCAGACCTGCTGGTCAGCACCGCAGCAGGCCCATCCGAATGGGGGTTCAACTGCACTATACCTTCCGACCGTTTGGCAAATTCGACATCGTCTGCACTTTGTATTGGGTTTTCCAGCCGATTATTTACTTTACGGATACTGCTTTGCCAGAACCGTCCGATACTTGCAAATATCCTATTATCTTTGCTTACTAAAACATCATGAGGAGAACTGTCAGTATTCGCGAATAATGTAGAGACACCAGATACCAAATCGTACACTGACAACGAATTGGTACCAGACGGATAGATAATTCCCTTACCATCAACTGTCCAAGCAACGTTTCCCGGATAGTTATGTTCAGGTTGAAATAACATTTTGCTGGACCTCGTTTCCATATCCAACAACCAGATCTGTCCGGTACCACCCGCAACATCGCGAACAAATACAATCTTACTACCATCGGCGGAAAATCGAGCGGCAAAATCCCCCAAGCTGGTTTGCGGCGGTGTCGTGAGTTCTTCGGCCGGACCACCAGCTACAGGTTGAAGCTGTAGAACTATACTTTCAGTTCTGGCCAACCAGTTGGGAAACACTACATATTTACCATCAGGCGACCAGCTCATTCGGGCACCAACACTTTTCAGCCCACACTGAGTCAAAAGTTTATCTGACTCAACATCATAGGTTGAGGCATTCAAAGTCATAATGCGGATCTCGCAAAAATGCTCTCGAAGCAAATGTTGATATGCAATCTGAGTCAAATCAGGGGAAAAGACCGGGCCTCTTAAACCACCTGCATTCACTGTTTTTAGTAATTTTTTTTCCAATGTCTGTGTATTTTGCAGGATTAATGACGAGTTGCCCTCAAAATCCGGTGAATGGCCATATACCAGATAACGTCCATTTTTAGACACGTCCGGATAAAGTTCCAAGCCATCCATACTGGAGATAGGCTCAAATCGACCAAAAGGCACATGCTGTTCGAGCAAACTTTGCTGCCAGTAGTGCCAGCCGGTGATGACCAGCATACAACTCAGAAATGCGCCAGCGAGTAGCCACCAATGACGATGACGGCTGCTATTTTGCTGCACACTGACGAGCTGTTCATCCGAGGCTCCGACCTCGGTCTCAGTATTTTCGTCAACGAGAATCACCTTAGATACCGGTGCAATAAAACGGAAACCGCGTTTAGGAAGAGTTTCGATATAACGCGGTTCGCGACTGTCATCGCCAAGCGCAACGCGCAAAACACGGATAACTCTGGAGATGCGCCCGTCCGAAACGTCGCGGACGCCCCAGACATCACTGAGTAACTCATCGCGGGTGATCAGTCGTCCGGCATTGACCAGAAAATAATTCAGCGCCTTCTGGCATAGATTATCCAGACTGGCTGTTTCGCTGATGTCACCCGCTTCGTCGATTTTGACTAATTTATCCTGTTGGGGCAGATACCACCAATCACCGACTTTTAAGTGTTGCTCTGGTTTGGCTGACATATACTGCTCATATTTAATTAACAATTAATCGCAGGTACTACTGAGTGGCATTTCAACCGAAATGACGGGTAATAACAATACATTAACGCAACTTTCCCCTACCGGGCGACCTGATAATTTTGAAATAAATTGTTTACTAATTTTGTCCGGCACTGCGCGGAACAGCGAGTTTGGCGGCATCCGGCTGAAATAACCGGCAAACACCGGCAAGGCACCACTGCCACCGGTCAGACCAATGTCCTGGTTATCATCACGACCTAACCAGACCACAATGCCAGTTTCATGATCAAAACCACTGAACCAACTGTCCCGATAATCACTGGATGTACCGGTTTTACCGGCAAAGCGGGTGCGCGGAAACTGCGCTGATAAGGCCGCAGCAGTGCCCTGCTGGGTGGCCTGCTGCAGAGCATATTGCAGCAGGTACAGAGGCTCCTGCGCGATGCGCTGTTCGGCTTTTTGTTGACGCTGATGCAGCACGCGACCTTCTGTCGTCGTGATAGCACTGATCGCAGCCAGCGCCAGGTATTGGCCTTTATTCGCCAGTGTCTGATAAAGCTGCGCCACTTCAAAAGGACTCAGCTCAATGGCGCCCAGCAGCGACGACGGCTGCAGGGAAACGTCGCGCTGCAACCCGAGCTTTTGCAGGTTGTCAGCCAGCTTAGGCAGACCGACCTGCATACCAAGCCGCACTGTCGGAATATTTAAGGACTGACTCAGCGCTGTGACTATCGGCACCGGGCCACGGAATTTTTTATCGTAGTTTTGCGGCTGCCAATTGCGGCTGCCGCTGCGCAGATGCATCGGCGTATCCTGCAGCACAGTGCCGAGATTAAACATGGCTGGCTGCTGTAATGCACCTAAATACACCACAGGTTTGACAATACTGCCGATTTGCCGGCGCGCCGACAAAGCACGGTTGTAACCGGCATATTGCATTTGTCGGCCGCCAATAATGGCTTTTAGCGCGCCGCGCTGATAATCGGTCACCAGCATCGCGCCTTCGATTTTGTCATTGAGTTGGCTCAAGCGGGCCGACATCGCCTGCTCGGCTGCCTGCTGCGCCATTGGGTCCAGATAAGTAAAGACCCTCAGCCCTTGCTGCAGCTGGGAGGTATCGGTGATCAGCTGACGTAATTCCTGGCGCACTTTGTCGATATAAGCCGGAAAACGGCCTTTTAAATGCTGCCCCAGCGGGATCACATCCAGTGCCTGCTGTTTCGCCGCATTATGCTGGTCGTGATTGAGGATGCCATGTTCGGCCATTAAATCGAGAATGAGATCACGCCGGCTCAGCGCCCGCTCAGCATGGCGACGCGGGTCATACACTGACGGGCCTTTAATAATGCCAACCAGCAAGGCGTATTCGTGCGGCTTTAGTTCTGCCAGTGGTTTGCCAAAATACAACCGGCTGCCAAGCCCGAGGCCGTGCACCGGGTTGTCTTTGAACTGGCCGATAAAAATCTCATTTAAATAGGCTTCCAGAATTTGGTCTTTGCTGTAGCGAAAATCCAGCACTAACGCGATCAGGGCTTCATTGACCTTACGTAAATAGGTGCGTTGCTGATTTGTGTACATATTCTTCGCCAGCTGCTGGGTCAGCGTAGATCCGCCCTGCACAGTGCGGCCGGCCAGCAGGTTTTGCCAGAAGGCGCGGATGATCGATAAAGGAGACACACCGTGGTGGCTATAAAACTCCCGATCCTCCACCAATAACAAGGTTTCCCGGATTGGTTCCGGTACATCCGCTAAACGGACGAGTTCCCGGTCTTCCTGCTCAGCAGCGACCAGATGCTGCAGCAACTGCGGCTCCAGCCGGGCTTTTTGCAGCGTTTTATCACCCTGATATATCCGCTGTACAAATTCGCCGGCAAACTCGACACTAAAACGCCGCACACCGTCGGCACCATCCGGAAACTCAAAAGCACGCCGCACCACGTGCACAGTATTGCCACTGATATCATACTGCCCCGGGCCATTTAAGCGATGGTCTGCGCTGTATTGCAGCCGCGACAGTTCATCGAGAAACTGTTTCTGATTCAGATGGCTGCCCGGCGTCAGTTCCAGCGTACGGCCATATAACTGCGCTGGTACCTGCCATTTATGCCCGGAAAATAATGTGGTGATTTTGCTGTCGAGGTAAATCAGATAAATCGACATGGCCGCCAGTAACAGCAAGCCAACTTTCAGGCTGAATAACAATACTGAACGCAGCAGTGGGTTCATCGGTGCTTTTTTTGCCGTTTTACGTTTTGTCGTCATCGGTCCGTCGCTTTATTTGCCATCGCTTTTTTGGTTTTGTTGGTCGGTTCTGCTTCGGCCGGGTCATCCGGCCAATAATGTTTAGGATAACGCCCGCGCATTTCCTTTTTCACATCCTGATAAGCATTTTGCCAGAAACTGGCCAGGTCACGGGTCACCTGTAGTGGCCGTTTTGCCGGTGACAACAACGTGATAGTCACAGGCACCACACCCTGTCCGACTGTCGGCGTGGTGAGCTGGCCAAACATTTCCTGCAGCCGGATAGCTAAATGCACTTCGCCGTCTGGCTGATAATCCAGCGCAACATAAGTACCTAAAACTGAACGCCAGCTGGCCGGCAGCAACGCATCAAGCCTTTGTTGCTGCGCATATTCGAGCCGGTCGCGCAAAATTTGGTTCAGGTTCAGCTGCTGTAATTGCGCGAGACTACGCACATCGCCCAGATAAGGCCCAAGCCAGTCCGCAAGGCTGTCTTGCAGCTGAGCGAATGATAAATCCGGCCAATGCTGCTCCGGCTGTAACTGTCGCGCCAGCGCCAGCCGCTGCTGCAACTGCAATGTTTCATCAGACCAGTTTAAGACCTGCAGACCTTTTTTTTGCAGATAGTCGAGCCAGGCCTGACGCCGGTCATCGCTGCGGATTTCATCATTGCGCTGTTGCCGTTTGAGCACCAAAGCGCCCAGCCGCAACTGCTTTTCGGCAATAAAACGGCCGTTTTGTTCATCAAATTCCAGCCGGTTCTGCCAGTGCAAATCGGCCTGCCAGCTTTGGATTAACGCATCAGGCGACCATTTCTCAGCCAGGCTTATCACCGCCTGCTGTTGCCACAGCCGTAAATCTGCCACCACCAGCACCGCTGCACCCTGCAGCGCATCGTCCGGCGGCAGACTGGCACCAGTACCATTGGCCAGCAGATAACCCTGGCCACGGTTTTGCGCAATGCGATCCGGAAAGGCCCGGCTTAATAATTCAGCTGTAAGTGCGAGTGGCAGGCTTTGACTTTGCCGGCCCTGCATCAGCTGTAAAAGCTGCTGGTACTGCTGTTTTGCCATGTCAGTCTGTAACCGCAGCTGGCTGCTGAGTTCAGTCTGGGCAAAACGTCGGGTCTGTTCGATTTGGGCGGCTATGGTTGCTGCCAGGCTGACAGCACCGGTCTCACCTTGCTGTTCCAGCTGACGTGCATGCAATAACATCGCGGCTAAACGCGGCTCTACCGGTAACGCCAGCATTTGCCGGCCTTTGGCTGTTAATTGCAGCCGCTCGTCCAAAGCGCCGAGCAACTGCAGACATTGTTCGGCGGCCTGCAATTGTTTTGGCGGTGGCACATCCAGCCAGAATAAATCACTGACTTTGGCGCCCCAGCCGGCGATATCGAGCCGCAGCGCCAGTAAATCGGCCTGCAGAATGTCTGGTATTGTCTGAGCCCGCCGTCGTTGCCATTTTTCCGCGGTATCCAGCCGGTAACAAATACCGGGCATCAAGCGGCCGGCGCGACCGGCGCGTTGAGTTGCTGCCGCCTGACTGATTTGAATGGTTTCGAGTTTGCTAAAACCCAATTTCGGTTCAAACACTGCAGCGCGGGCCTGACCAGAATCGATGACCACACTGATGCCATCAATAGTCAAACTGGTTTCGGCGATATTGGTCGCCAGCACCACTTTGCGCTGGCCGGCCGGCGGCGCGGCAATGGCGGCTTGTTGCTCAGAGAGTGACAAACTGCCAATCAGTGCATGCACTTTGATGGATGCATCCGGCAAGCGCTGCTGCAACAATCGCTGTTGTAAATACTCGGCGCACTGGTCGATTTCACGTTGTCCCGGCAAAAATACCAGCAGATTGCCAGCATGTTGCGCTAAGGCCTGCATTACCAAATCGCCACACTGCAGCGCCAGCGGCTGCTGAGTTGGTGCCTGATAGCGGATATCGACCGGAAAACTGCGGCCGAGGCTTTCAAGCACCGGGGCCTGTAAACGCTGACTGAGTTTGTCACTGTCCAGCGTCGCCGACATCAGCAGCAATTTCAGCTGGTCGTTGAGCTGCTGCACTTCCAAAGCCAGCGCCAGCGCC
>SSFI01000136.1 GCA_008015325.1 Rheinheimera sp. | reverse complement strand
GCTTTAGTTAAAGACAGTAAACAGTTTTTGCCTGGTGGCAATAGCGCTGTGGAACCACCTGAATCCATTCCGAACTCAGAAGTGAAACGCAGCTGCGACGATGGTAGTGTGGCAGTTGCCATGCGAGAGTAGTACAGCGACACCGGGAATTAATGACGCCAACAGTTTGGCGTCATTCCGGTGGAGCACACCCGAAGCTCTGCGAGGGTGCAGACTCCCACGAAGCCGCGGTGTTGAAGCCTTATAATCTCCAAAGCCAACAGTTTGGTTCGTCTGGCCGTCACACTGCGGCTGAGCACACCCGACCCTCTGCGAGGGGGCAGACTCTCAAGAAGCCGTCCAACCGCATCATGCAATCCGAATCGTCAGTAGTCACGTCTATACGATGCCGACAACTATTTTTCAATTCTGCAGCATAGCCTGCGCCATCCAAAATTACCTAAATTAATCCATCAGTTTCGGTTTGAAGAATTAAGCAGAAAGCTATTTCACTACACAATAGTCTGATAGCTAATTCAGTAAATGCCCTTTAGACTCATTGTTATTCTGAATGTTTGCTACAGATCAAATGTTAAAATCCCGCGTGCGCGATACTATAAAAAATCAACATCATCGGGCCAAGGGTATTATTTTGCCGAAACAAACCGCATTAGAGTGGAGCAGCTTGCTGAAATCGGGCAACCGGATCTTTATCGGATCTAATGCCGCAGTCCCAAACGCTTTGATTGACGACCTAATTACCAATGCAAATCAATTGCATGATATTGAAGTTGTGCATATCCAAACCATTTCTGATGAAAAGTGGGTTGAACCTCAGTACAAAGATTTATTCAAAGTAAACACTTTATTTATTGCCGGTCAGAAGATCAGAGCAGCAGTTGCAGAGGGCCGAGCCGACTATACACCTTGCTTTTTATCGGAAATACCAACCTTATTCAGTTCAAATATTCTGCCATTAGATGCCGCGTTAGTGATGTTGAGCCCACCTGATGAGTATGGCTATTGTTCGCTTGGGGTCTCGGTTGATGTTGTCTCGGCCGCTATACGCAATGCCAAAAAAGTCATCGCTCAGTTTAATCCGTTGATGCCCCGTACCAGCGGCCATGCTTATGTACACATCAGTAAAATTGACGCTTGGATTGAACAATCGCAGCCATTACCTGAAGTTACACCTGTCGGCTTTGAGCAGAGAATTGAACGGATCGGCCAGTACGTTTCGATGCTAATTGAGGATGGTGCAACGGTACAGATTGGCACTGGAAAGATCCCCGAAGCGGTTCTGCGGTATTTAGGTAATCATAAGAATTTGGGGATCCATAGTGAATTGATCAGCGATGGCATTATTGATTTGATGAAAAAAGGCGTGATCAATAACAGCCAAAAAACCTTTCATCCGGGGAAAACCGTTACCAGTTTTGCAGTAGGAACACAGCAACTATATGATTTTGTTAATCAGAATCCACATGTTGAATTTTATCCCAGCGAATACGTTAATTCTCCAACTAATATCGCCCGCAATGACAACATGGTTTCGATCAACAGCGCGCTTGAAGTTGATTTAACTGGCCAGGTGGTGTCGGATTCGCTGGGCTATCAGTTTTATAGTGGCATTGGCGGGCAAGTTGATTTCAGCCGCGGCGCGTCGATGAGCAAAGGTGGTAAGCCGATTATTGCCCTGCCATCGACGGCAAAAAATGGCACCGCATCCCGCATAGTACCGACGATTTCTGAAGGCAGCGGCGTCGTCACGTCACGTGGGCATGTGCATTATGTAGTGACTGAATATGGTGTTGCGTCGCTGCGTGGAAAAAGTATCCGCGAGCGTGCGCTGGAACTGATTCGGGTCGCCCATCCTAAATTTCGTCCGGCGCTGCTGGATGAAGTACGTAAACATTATTGGGTACCGAATTACCAGGTGATGCGGCCAATGGATGTGCCTGAACTAGGCGACGTCGGTCTGAAGATTTTACATATTGGTGGCGAGTCATTTGACCTGCGACCGTTAAATCCAGCCGACGAACGTCGACTACAGGAATTTTTTTATTCTCACACCAAAGAAACCTTGTTACTGCGTTACAACCATCACCCCAAACAACTGAGCAGAGAAAAATCCTGTTCTTTGGTCAGTGTTGATCAATCTCGCGACCTGGCTTTGTGTATAGTCCGGCAGCATGGTTCTGTTCTGGAGATTCAGGCGGTCGGTCGCTATTACCTGATAGAACACAACAATAGTTGTGAAGTGGCATTTGTCACTCGGGAGCGGCATCAGGGCAAAGGCATGGCCACGATTTTGTTGCAGGAAATGATTAATATTGCCCGTATTCGTGGTATTGCGACTATGGTCGCCTATGTCCGCGCAGAAAATAAGCCTATGCTGACCGTGTTTGAACGCGCCGGATTTCGCAGAGTACGCAGCGAAGAACCAGATGAAGTGAATTTGCAGTTACAGCTGCAATCTGAGCCGGCAGCAAAACCAATAGGGCAATAGTTTTATGTCAGTGGTTATCTTTAATCATCCGGCTTGCAATAAACATAACCTGGGTTCTGATCACCCTGAACAGCCTGGGCGTTTACACGCTGTTTTTGATCAGCTGCTAAGTTCAGGTCTGGATTATGCTATCAGCCATCAGACCGCAACGGCTGCGACAGACGCCCAGTTAGCCTTGGCGCATGATAAAGCCTATATCCGTCATGTTATCGACAAAAGCCCGGAACAAGGTTCGGTATGGCTCGACGACGATACCGCCATCATGAATCGTTCGCTTGAGGCCGCGCGGTTCGCCGCAGGTGCTGCGATCAATGCTGTTGATTGGGTGATGCAACGAGAAAATGCTCAGGCATTCTGTGCGGTAAGGCCGCCGGGACATCATGCCGAAAGCGCACAGGCTATGGGGTTTTGTCTGTTTAATAATATTGCTGTTGCTGCAAAATATGCGTTGCAGCAATATCAGCTGAGCCGTGTCCTGATTCTGGATTTTGATGTACACCATGGCAATGGCACTGAACAAATAATCAAAAATGACCCGCGCATTTTATTTTGTTCGTCATTTGAGTATCCGTTTTATCCACACCCGGATCTGACCGAAACAACACATATTTTGAAACTGCCGTTAGCAGCTGGCTCTGATGGCTCGGCTTTTCGTCAGGGCGTCACCAAGCAATGGCTGGATAAAATTGCTGATTTTGCACCGCAACTGGTATTGGTTTCTGCCGGCTTTGACGCGCACTATGAAGACGAAATGGCGAATCTGAAATGGCATGAAGCTGATTACGCCTGGATTGCACTGCAGCTGAAAACGATAGCCCAACAAAGTGCTCACGGCCGGATAGTGGCATGCCTTGAGGGTGGCTATGACCACAGTGCCTTAGGCCGTTCTGTGGTTGCCATGCTGAAAAGCTGGTTGTAACAATATTTCTGCCTCCCGCGCGCTTGCATTACAATAGCACTTTTAGCTTGTTGAGTGTTTACAATGCGAAAGCTGCAGCAGCAGGATGCCCGCCTCTATTCATCGTTCCGCTTACCCGCGGTTCTGCATCAGGTTTTGTTGTGCGAAACTGAAGAAGATCTCTGTCAAATCGATGCAGCACAAGCGCCACTTATCCTCGGCGAGGGTAGCAATAGCATTTTCCTGACGGATATGCAGCGGCCTGTGCTGCGTTATATCGCGAAGTCTGTAACAGAAACTCCGGAGGCAAACGACATATTGCTCCATGTCGAAGCCGGCAAGAACTGGCACGAATTGGTCAGCTATACCGTAAGTCAGGGCTGGTGGGGTCTGGAAAACCTGGCGTTAATCCCAGGATCGGTTGGCGCTGCACCGGTACAAAACATTGGTGCTTATGGTGTAGAGCTGACCGACAGCTGTGTCTATGTCGACTTTTTCCATTGGGACAGTCAGCAAGTTCAGCGGCTGAGCAACGCGGAGTGTTTATTTGGCTACCGGGACAGCATCTTTAAACGCGCGCTGGCAGATCAAGGCGTCATCGTCGCGGTCGGATTGAAACTTCATACGAATGGTACACCGAAACTCAGTTACAAAGGCCTGGATCATCTTTCAGCCGATTGTAGCGTTCGGGAGGTGTATCAGGCGGTATTGCAGGTGCGTCGCAGTAAGTTACCAGACCCACAGGTGCTGGCCAACTGCGGAAGCTTTTTCAAAAATCCGTTGCTGACTGTTGAACAGTTTACTGCGCTGACGCAGCAGTATCCGCAGATACCGGCGTTCCCGCAAGCAGACGGTCAAATCAAAACTGCGGCGGCCTGGTTAATAGAACAAGCTGGTTTTAAAGGACAACGCTTAGGTGATATCGGTTGTTTCGAGTTGCAGCCTCTGGTGCTGATCAATTATGGACATGGTACAGCTGCACAGCTTGAGCAGTGGATGAATCGGATTATCGCGACCGTGCAACAGCGCTTTGGCATCTGTTTAGAGCCGGAAGTAAGGATGTTGTATGAGCGCTAAGCAACAGCCTCAAACGCTGGCTTTACAACGTCAGTTAATACAGCAGTTATCTGATGGTAAAACCCATTCCGGTGAGGCTTTAGCCCAGCTCGCCGGCATCAGCAGAGCGGCGATTGCCAAACATATCGACCAGTTACAGCAAGTTGGCCTTGATATCTTTGCCATTTCCGGCAAAGGGTATCGGTTGGCGCAGCCACTGCAGTTGTTGGATATCACGCAAATTAAGCAGTGGCAAGTTGCTGGTATGCCCGAGATTTTGCTGCAGCCCCTGACGGATTCAACTAACACACAATTATTAAAAAAACTGCAGGAAGGGCAGGCCTTACAAAAAGGCCAGGCCATAGTCGCGGAGGCGCAATCCGCTGGCAGAGGCCGACGGGGGAATCAATGGTATTCACCTTTTGGCTGTAACCTGTATTTTTCAATGTACTGGCAACTACAACATGGGATCCAGGCGGCGATGGGCTTAAGCCTTGTAGTCGGCATTGCTGTAGCGAGATTAGTTGAACGCCTGTATGGCTGCGAGATCAGACTAAAATGGCCCAATGATTTATATGCCAGCCATAAAAAACTTGGCGGTGTTTTGGTTGAACTGACGGGGCAGACCCATGCCGATTGTGATGTCGTGATAGGGATTGGTCTGAATATTCATATGCCAGCGTCAGGGACGACAGTGATTAACCAGGCCTTTACCGATTTGTCGACTGAGGTGGATGCCAAAATCGACCGCAATCAGCTGGTGGCAATGCTGCAACAAGAGTTAGTCAACACTCTGCTGGATTTCGAAAAAAAAGGCTTTGCTGTCTTCGCTGAAGAATTTAACCAGCGGGATGAGTTTGCCGGTCTCAGCGTCTGTCTTAGCGGGGGCTCGGAACCAAACTACGGTATTTGTTGCGGAGTTGACCTGCAGGGTGGGCTGCTCTTGCGTCAGGGAGGACAGTTGAAAAATTTTTACGGTGGTGAGCTGAGTTTAAGAGGGCACAATGACTGAAGGAATTTTACTGCTGGATATCGGTAATACCCGCGTCAAAGCGGTTTTTTACCTGCAAGGTCAGTTATCGGCGTTACCAGAGTGCCCCGGCACATTGCCAGCAGCGCCTTCGGCAGTATATTTCGCCTCTGTGGCGACCGATGGCCGGTTAGAGCAGTTAAAAGCAGATCTGCAGCTGACTGATATTCCCTGGCATCAAATTCGTAGCGAGGCTAAAAAAGAGCAGCTGGTAAACAGTTATGATAAACCAGAAACGCTGGGAGTGGACCGCTGGCTTGCTATGCTGGGTGCTCAACAGCATTATCCGCAGACTGAACTGCTGGTGATCGATGCCGGCACCGCTTTAACTATCGATCATCTTGCCGCGTCAGGCATGCATCTGGGTGGGTGGATTGTGCCAGGCATCCATATGCAACAAAAGGCTGTTACAAATTATACCGCCAGAGTGTTTAATAGTGATCAGCAACAGTTTCAGCTGGCTTTTGCCCAAGATACCGCCAGTTGCCTGCAAAACGGCGTATTCGCGGCAATTTTGGCTGTGATCCGGCAGGCTAATCAGCTGGCTCCTCATGCAAAAATGATAATTACCGGTGGTGATGCAGCTGTATTAATGCCGTTTCTGGGAGACCTACCAATAGAAATCGAGCCTTTACTGATTTTTCGCGGTATGACCCGGTATATCGCAAATTAATCTGAATTGGCGATCTATTGAGCATTCAGCATAAATTTATTGGCTTTTTGCTGATTTTTAGTTGCCACACCCAGATCATTCCACTAGAATTCGCAGCCACTGACGTAGCCGCTTTAGCTCAGTTGGTAGAGCAACTGACTTGTAATCAGTAGGTCATCCGTTCGACTCGGATAAGCGGCACCAGTTTTTGTGTGGAGGGGTTCCCGAG
>SSFI01000026.1 GCA_008015325.1 Rheinheimera sp. | reverse complement strand
TCAGAAAAGACAAACAACATTGAAACGACTATCACTGATGAAATTGCCAAAAAACTCCAGGACAGTGCTGATCAGACAAAAAAGCGTGGCAAATCTCAGGAGCCAGATTCAGGATTTAGGATTTAGGATTTAGGATTTAGGATTTAGGATTTAGGATTTAGGATTTAGGATTTGCAGTAATTATAAAAACAAAAAGCCGACATCAGCCGGCTTTTCAGGAAACTTTCTGAGTTTGCTATTAAGCAACTACAGTTACGTTCTCTGCCTGAGGACCTTTCTGGCCTTCAGTTACTTCGAAGGTCACTTTCTGACCTTCTACCAGCGTGCGACGGCCGGTACCGTTGATAGCGCGGAAGTGTACGAATACATCTTTGCCGCCTTCGCGCTCAATGAAACCAAAACCTTTATCTTCGTTGAACCACTTAACGGTGCCGGAAATTAATTGTGACATAACATTCTCTTACTTTAACTATATTTGCCATTGAATGGCGACTTAAATATTACCGGCCACGTTCGAGCTAGTACATATTACGACCCCATTATGTGGGAACCACTGGGTGGGGTCAATAGGTATTGCTGATCCAACGGAAAATAAAATTAACCGTCTGTTGACCGTTCCTATTGCGTGCAAAATAAAACCTTTGCAAACAACACCTTGACAGCAAAGATGTTCAATTAACACTCAACTGTCTTTCGCAGTGTAGCACTGAATTGTGTCGAAAAAGCAATCAAATCAAATTATTTTTGCTTTTTTTTCATAGGGGCAGAACCATCGTCGCCGCCTTGGAAAAACTGTGGCTTTTTCTTTGGCAACGGGCTGTCAGCAGACTTCATTTTGTTATTGCCCGCCCCTGTCGCCTTCTTCTGTGGTTTAACCATTGGTTTTGCTGGCTGCCTTTTCTTTACTGTGCCATCAAATTTTGCGATCAGACCTTCAACCTGAGCCATTTCAAGCGGACGACGTAAGAATTGCTCAATAGCACTAAAGGCCGCGATATCTTTTGGCCCAACCAGCGAGAATGCCTGGCCTTGCTGCCCGGCACGCCCAGTTCTGCCAATGCGGTGCACATATTCTTCCGGGTGTTTTGGTAAATCAAAATTGATCACATGTGAAACTTGCAGCAGGTCCAGGCCTCTTGAAGCAACATCTGTTGTCACCAGCACCTGATACTTATTGGCAGCAAACGCCTGCATCACACTATTACGCTGTGCCTGAGTTAACTTACCATTCAATCCAACTGCAGCAAAGCCGGCGGTCTGTACTAAGGTGGCAAGGCGTTCAGTATCTTCCCGGGTCGCCGTAAACAAAATCAGCTGACGTATTGGTTCTGAGCGTAAAAAATGCATTAACAATGCTTCTTTATGCGTCAGATTGTCAGCAAAGTAACAGAGTTGTGTGATGTCTTTGTGCGGATCATAACCAGCGCCCAACGCAACCCGGTATGGGTCTTTCAGCAAAGACAAGGCAAGCTCATTGACTTCTGCGTGGTCTAAAGTCGCGGAAAACATCAAGGTCTGGCGCAACCGGTGTGATGCCTGTTTGTGGATCGCGTTCAGCTGTGGCATAAAGCCTAAGTCAAGCATGCGATCCGCCTCATCCAGGATTAACATCTCAAGCCCTTGTAAAAAGAAGCTTTTGTGTTCAAGGTGATCAGCAAGACGCCCGGGCGTCGCAACAATAATATGCGGCTGGCGCTTTAAGATTTTTTCCTGGTCGTTAAAATTTTCACCACCTACTATAAAAGCTGGCGTCAAACGGGTATTGGCAACAAAAAGACGCAGCTGCGCATAAATCTGCTGTGCCAGTTCTCTGGTTGGTGCCAGAATGACCGCGCGAGGGTCTTGCGCTGACAGCGGTTTGCTACGCAACAACCGCTGCATCATCGGCAGCAGATAAGCCAATGTTTTACCGGAGCCGGTTTTTGAAGAAACAATTAAATCCTTGCCCTGCATCACCGCAGGAATAGCCTCTTGCTGAATTTCTGTTGGTTGGGTAAAACCCAGATGTTGAATTGAACGCAGCAGACGTGGATCTAACGCGAGTTCCTGAAAAGCGGCCATAAGTACTCTGAAGCTGAAAATAATCGTTTAGCATACCGTAATTCAATGCTGCCGTCAGCCACAGAGCTTGGCAAGACAACGCAACACATGGAACAATAACTGCCATTTTACCGATAGCGCTGGATGCAAATATGAGCAAATCACTGGCAGAACAGTTATTAAAAGCTGGTCTTGGCAATGCCAAAAAACTGAAAAACATCAAAAAAGAACAACATAAAGAGCGGGTTCAGGCTGGTAAAAATGGCCAGGTTGTCAATCAGGCCGCGGTACTGGCCGAACAGGCAAGACAAGCGCAAATAGCCCGGGATCGCGAACTAAATCAACAGAAAAAAGCTGAAGCAGACCGTAAGGCGCTGGTTGCCCAAGTTAAACAGCTCGTCGAGATGAACATCATCACGGATAAAGGTGAACTGGGCTTCAATTTTACTGATGGCAGTAAGATCAAGAAAATTTATGTCAGTGAAAAAGTGCATCAGCAATTAGTCAAAGGTCTGATTGCAATTGCCAAGCTGGGTGAGCAATATCATTTGGTGCCGATCCAAATCGCAGAGAAAATTCAGCTGCGTCAGCCTGAGGCGATTGTTTTGCTCAATCAACAAGATGCACAAGCGCCGGAAGACGATCCATACGCAGACTTTAAGATCCCTGACGATTTGATGTGGTAAGCCTTTGTAGTTAACGGAGAGCAGATGTCAGTCAATCAAAGTAAAACCATGGTGGTGAGCTGGTTGTTATTGTCAGTGACCGGGGTTATCGCCTGTTGGGCCAGTTTGTTCAATGGTCAGTTTGAGACTATTTACGGCTTACCGAGTGTGGTAGGTGCCGCCATGTTGATGTGGATCCGCCAGCAGGCAGATTTTTATGCCCAGCCGTTCTATCGGCTGAGCTGGCAAATAAGCATGATTTTACTTTGGCTACTGCTGGTACCCGGTTGTTATCATTTGGCCAGCCAATTTTGACCCTACCTGCACTGTCGATGCAACTTGCCAACGCGAAGCAGCTGTGGCACCTGCAAAGTCTGTTCCGCTCTGCGGCCGAGGTCAGGCAATGGGGTGGCGAAGGTTTTTCGTATCCTCTGCAGCGCCAACAGTTTCTGCAGCAACTCCAACTGCCTGATACTGAGGCATTCGTCTTGATGAATGCCGATAGCCTGTTGGCTTTCGGCCAGATTTGCGACCGGTTCGACAAAATCCATCTGGCCCGTTTGCTGGTGCTGCCCGCATTCAGGCGCAAGGGTCTAGCCCGCTCGCTGGTCGCCGGCTTGTTGCAACAAGGCTTGAAACAGTGGCCGACCCGCACTGCATCGCTTTATGTCTACAAAAACAACAGTGTGGCTATCAACAGCTATCAGCGCATGGGATTTGAACCAGGCCCACAACCGGCAGCGCATCGTACGGATTTGCACTTTATGACATTGCCCAATCAGGCTTGTTTTGCCTTGGCTGCCGATGCGCCAGTCTTTATTAATCACGGAGAAGCATGATGTCAATTTGGATTGACGCAGATGCCTGCCCGAAAGTCTGTCGTGACATGTTATTGCGCGCCGGCGAACGGTTGAAAATCGAACTGAATTTTGTCGCTAATCACGCCCTGCCGCTGCCACGAGCCCCCTGGTGCCGGCAATTTCGCGTCGAGGCAGGCTTTGACGTCGCTGACAACCTGATTGCCAAGTCAGTTCGTCCTGGCGACTTAGTGATGACGCAAGATATTCCGCTCGCGGCTATTTGTGTCGCACAAGGCGCCACTGTGCTGACACCACGTGGCGACAAACTCGATAAAGACAATGTGCAGGTCCGGCTTGCCGTGCGTAATCTGCAGGAAGAATTACGCAGTGCCGGCATGGTCAGCGGTGGCCCGCCGGCTATTGACCAGCGTGACCGGCAGAAGTTTGGTAATGCCCTGGACCAGTACCTGCAACAATGGCAGCGGAGCCGGCCTGGCGCCTGAATCAGACTTTGCCTTGCTGGCGTACACTGACGCCTTTGACCGCAGGTTTAAAGCTGTTAGTCAGTTGCCATTTCGGTTTGATTGGTGTTAACGGTAAAGTTCGTTTGCGCGCGACCAGCACATAAGCGGCACCAAAGTAATTCAGATGCTGCTCTGCCCAGAGCCGAAACGCCGAATCTGCCTTAGACTGCGCGAGCATACTGGAACAAAACAGCCGCTGTTCGTACAAAACTTCAAAGCCAAGCAGCTGCAACCAGTCTTTGACCCGTGACTGCGAAAAAAAACGGCCAGACCAGGGAAACCGTTGATGCAGACCGGGCCATAACTTCAGCAATCCCATCACGCTGTGAGGATTAAATCCACTCATCAGCAGATACCCATCCGGCATCAGCACCCGATGGGCTTCACGGATCACATGGTGCGGGTCCTGGGTGTATTCCAGGCAATGTGCTAATAACACCGCATCCACCGCATGTTCAATAAATGGCAGATCATCCGGATCAGCAATCACCGACACCTGCTCGCCCCCGGTTGCCAGATGAATTTGATGCCGGATGCCACAGGCAGTGGTATCCAGCTGACAACTCAGCGTACCCACTTTCAACAGGTGATAACCAAAAATACGTGGCCACCACAGATTAAACTGGCTTTCGAGTTGCTTTGCCAGAATGTCGCCCTGCGCAAAGGCATGCCAGTGCTGCGGCACCTGACTGAGGGCATAACGGCTTAAAGCTGGTTTCATCCTCGCCCCTCCCGGCAGAATCCGCGATATACTGCGCACAGACTGCCAGTAAACATCGGTTCACAGCAGTAGCAGCGACAACAATTATCATTGTTACTCATAGGATTGCAGATGCACCTCACCCCTGAAGCCATTCCGATTTTGCAGGATAACTATATCTGGCTGTTGCGCCAAGGGGCGAATGCAATAGTCGTTGACCCGGGGCAATATCAGCCGGTGGCTGACTATTTGCAGCAACAGCAGCTGACACTGCGGGCCGTATTAGTCACCCATCAACATCCAGATCATATCGGCGGGCTTGCAGAGCTGAGTGCGGTTTGGCCCGACGCCGATGTTTTTGTTCCGGCAGCCTCGACGACTGACCATCAATTGGCTGGCAGGCAGGTCGAAGATGGCGATTTGCTGGATATAGCCGGCTGGCAAGGTACAGTGACTGTGCTTGGTGTACCAGGCCATACCCTGAATCATCTGGCATATCTGGTCGACTGTGCGTCGCCGGTGTTGTTCTGTGGCGACACGCTGTTCAGTGCGGGCTGTGGTCGTATATTTGAAGGGACAGCCGCCCAAATGTTGCAATCACTGCAACGCTTAGCGACCCTGCCTGAATCAACACAGGTGTGCTGCGCCCATGAATATACGCTGGCAAATCTGCGATTTGCCGTCGAAGTTGAACCTGATAATCAAGCGCTGGTCGAATACCAGCGTCATGCCACAGCGTTACGGGCTGCAGGGGTTCCAACCCTTCCCAGCAACATCGGACTTGAGCGTGCCGTGAACCCATTTTTGCGCTGCCATGAACCTTTGTTGCAGCAGCGCTGGTCGCAGCCGGACACCTTGTCGCTCTTTAGCTTTTTGCGTCAGTGGAAAAACCGTTTTTAATACCGGCTTGCAATTACATCTCAGCCCGCTACCATACGCTCTTTTTGCGTTGTCTGTGGCCACTGAATTCAGGAAAAATGCATGTTAAACAAATGCTTCCCTCTGCTAGTTTTGTTGGTACTGTGCAGCTGTGCCCGCCAGCCGCAAAGGCTGGCAGAATCGGCCACGACCCAGTCAGAGCCAGGCGCAGTCAGCGACCAACAGCAGCCTGTGGTGCTGGACGTGCCGATGTCACCACTGGACCCGGTCGTGACGCAAAGTGAATTGTCGGCCTACACCGATGTCTGGCAACGCATTCGTCAGCAGATGCATATTCAGGTACCGCAACGCGCCGATATCCGCCGGGAGATCGCGTTTTTTGCCAGTAAACAAAAGTTTTTTAACGAAGTCGCCAATCGGGCAGAGCCTTACCTCTATCTGATAGTTACTGAGCTGGAAAAACGCCGGATGCCAGTTGAACTGTCGTTGTTGCCTATTGTTGAAAGTGCCTACAATCCGGTGGCACAAGGCAAAGGTCCGACAGGGCTTTGGCAAATGGTACCGCAAACTGCCCGTAATTTTGGTCTGAAAATTCAGCACGGCTACGATGGCCGCAAAGACCCGTGGAGCTCCACGCTTGCGGTGCTGGATTACCTGCAGCATTTACACGACAGCCTTGGTAATGACTGGCTGAATGCCGTCGCCGCCTATAACAGCGGTGAAGGCCGGATTATGGCAGCCATAGAGCGCAACAAAGCGCGGGGTAAACCGACCGATTACTGGAGTCTGCAGATCCCGGCTCGTTACGTGCAAACCATGCCCAAGTGGCTGGCGATGATTAGTCTGGTGAAAAATCCGGCTAATTATCAAATCAGTCTGCCGCCAGTCGCCAATCGTCCTGTCGTCGGAAGCACAAAGATTGCCGGCGCCGTCCAGTTACAACAAGCCGCCGAACTGGCTGGCATGCCATTGAATCAGCTAAAGAAACTGAATCCGGGTTTTGCTTTAACCACGACACCTGAGGGCAAAGAATTCCCGCTGCTGCTGCCGCTGGATGCACTCGAAACATTTGAAAAACAACGGCATTTGCTGAAAAAAGTCGCAGTCGCTGCCGCACCGTCTGGCGGACCACAACGCTATAAGGTGAAAACTGGTGACAGCCTCGTCAGTATCGCCGCCCGTTACAAAACAAAAGTCGCCAGCCTGCGCCGCCTGAACCAGCTGAAAAATGACCAGCTACAGGCAGGACAAATTTTGTTGATACCGACGGGGAATAATGCGTCCGCGACAATTGCCCGAAGTCAGCCGAAGAGTTATCAGGTCAAGGCCGGCGACAGCCTGTGGACTATCGCGCAAAAACTGCGGGTCGATAGTGAAGAACTTCGGATATACAACAAGTTAACCGCTCATGCCCACTTAAAACCAGGTCAAATTCTGCGAGTCCCGGGTGCGTCAGTGGCGACGGAAAAAGCGCCTGGCGGCGCGAAGAAAACCAAAGCTGTCTATACGGTCAAAAAAGGCGATTCACTCGACCGTATCGCCAAACTGCATAAAATTAAATTGGCTGATTTGCTCAAATGGAATCAATTGCAGGCCGATAGCAGATTAAAACCAGGCCAGCAATTGCGATTAGCGCCTGGCAACCGGCAATCGTAATACAACGGGGTAATGATGAAGTATCTGGCGCAGATTTTTGCCTTAGCTGCAGCGCTGAGCAGTCCGGTAAGCCTGGCTGAGTTTCAGTTAAATGGTCCGGTCCGGCTCACACTGCAGGATGGCAGCACACAACAAACCGAATTTGGCTTTGCCTTTTTACAACACGAAGGCGGCTACCAGTTTCAGCTGGGGCCCCATAACATGGCCGTAGAAGAAGTACCAAAGCGTTACACACTGGCGCTGATGCTAAATAAAGAACAGCTGGTTTGGGCGCAGGATTTCAGTAAAGCACCGCTCAGCGGGTTTGACTGGCAAATCGGCCAGCATCAGCTGAAACTGTTCAAACAAAAATTACAGCCGGCACGGCCTGGGGATTTTGTCCTGCTGATTGACGACCTGCGTTATCATTTTATCGAGGGCCGGCCAGCGCAAATCCACTTTCACTTTGACGAAAAAGGCATCAGTGAAATTGAAGTAGAAGCCATGCTGCAGCCTAAACGCTAACGCGCACCTCAGCAGCGGAAACGGGCCTGTACTGTGGGAGCAGGTCCTGCTTCTTTTTGTAACTGCAACGCCGGAACCCCACCCCATAACACCGATAATACCGGCGACAGCGCAACAAACCACCAGCTCATCGGATACGTCAGCCCTCTTGCGTAGCAATACAACATCAACACCAGATGCACAACTAAGACCAACCAGCCGGTGTAAAACAACAACGCGTTAAACCAGCGTTTTGGCCGGCGTATCTGCCAAACAGAATCTTTTGTCACACCCCCTCCTGATTTACTGCTAAGAAGCTGTCGGTCAGCGCAAAACGATTCAGCGCTTCCAGATCCGGCTTGATTGGCGCACTGGTCGGGTCCTGTCGCTGCAGGTGCAACACATAACTGGCAAGGTGTAAAATGGCCTGCAACCTGTCTATATGTGGCGATGATTGCAAGTCCAGTCTGTACATGGCCGCCGCGCAGATATCACTGGAAAATCCCCACAACGTCATCAGATAGCCGGTGAGAACACAGTGATCAGCCACACCGTCCTGAAACATGTCTTCCTGTGTCAGCTGTTGGCTCCTGAGCGGCTGGGTAGCCAGTAATGCCAGTGGGCCTAATGCCTGCATCAGGCCGGCAACATAAGCTTTTTCCGCCAGACTGGCATCATCCCGGCATTGTGTCCGTGCCAGCTGGAATGCGACAGATGCCAGTGCTACTGCATAATCCTGCAACTGCTGGTGCAACTGCGGCTGAATGCGGCCCTGATACTGTTGATGCAGCATAAAGGCCTGCATAATCGCTTTGATCATTTCCCGGCCCAGCCGGCTGGTCACTTCCTGTAAATCCAGCGTCTGGCGTCTGAACCCCAGATAAGCCGAATTTGCCATCTGAATCAGTCGCCCCGCCAGCGGCGCTTCGCGTTCTAAGGCTGCTGCCAGCGCCCGTTGTGAACTTTCCGGGTCGTCCAGCAAATTCAAAATTTGTTGGTATTGCTTCTGCTGAATAGGTAAGGTTTGCAAAGTTCCAAGCTGATAACGGGCGTGTTCAGAAAATGGCCCTTCGATAATTTGTTCGGCGCGCTGAAAAATAGCCAGTAAATCCAGCTCAGTGAAAGGCTTGCCGAGCAACATCTGCGCCGATTGCACGGCGGCTAGCATGACAGCACCGTTATTTTCGGCACTCATCAGCACCCGGATGGTTGCCGGCGAGTGTTCGGCACAAAACTCCAGTAATTCCTCGCCACGCAGCGACTCATCCAGCCGATCGGCAATCAGCATTTGCGGGGCTATTGCCTGCTCCAGCAGAAACTGAGTTGCACTGACCGCATCACTGCAAAGTTCTACCTGCCAGTGCGGACAGAGCCGGCGCAACACGCGCTTTGTCGCTTCACCTGCAACCAGGTCCGGTTCGACGAACAATACCAACCAGCGATCAGCCTCAAACATGAACAAATTCCTCCCACTGCTGCCGCAAAGGCTGACAGGCAAGAAAACTGACAAACTCCTAGAGCACCATATAGTTTAATAAGCGAACAGCAGAGCAGCCTGAAATTGCCTCAGGCAAGGCGACACGGCGATGGAATAGTTGGTGCTCTTTCGAGCTGTGGCTTGCCTGCGGCCATTCTGCTTATCGCTGCTGCCGCTTTTTTAAACTATATGGTGCTCTAGCTATTAAGCGCCTTACTGCAAACATATCCCTGAATGCGGTCGCATTGCAAATCGAGCAATAACAGCACTTGGCCGACTGATTCAATGCCTTCTGCTACTAGTTGCATACCAGATTCGTGCGCCTTGCGGATCAGGTGTCTTATCATACTGGCACATTGCGGCGACTGTTACAGATTTAATAACAAGGCACCGTCGGGTTTTAATTGATGCACCGGCGATTTTGCCAGATATGCCAGTGACGAATAGCCGGTGCCAAAATTATTCATCGCCAGTATGGAACCCAAGCGGTGTAAATTGCCCAACAATCTGCGCAATGCTCTTCACTAAACTGCGGCAGAATTGCGGTTTAAATCAGCTGTTTCAGGCCTGTGCGTCAGCCTGTTGCTCAGGCGCAGCAGCGACAAAAGCCGGCAGCGTCATGCATTGCTGATAAATGCGCGCAATGATTGGAAATGGCGTCATATCCAACTGAAAACGCAGCGCATTATAGACTTGCGGCACCAGACAGAGATCTGCCAGCGTCACCTTATCGCCAAAGGCATAAAGCCCGGTGGTCTGTTTCAGGCGTTGCTCCAATGCACTGAATCCCTGGTGCAGCCAATGCAAAATCCAGTCAGTTTTTTGCTGTTCGCTCAGGCCCAAAGTGCCGGTCAGATACTGCAGTACCCGCAGATTATTCAACGGATGAATATCACAGGCGATATCCAACGCCAGTGCACGCACCACTGCGGCTTTGGCTGGCTCAGCCGGTAACAGTGGCTGCTGCGGAAATGTCGCATCCAGATATTCGATAATCGCCAGCGACTGATTCAGGGTTAAATCATCATGTTGCAACGTCGGCACCAGCATCGCCGGGTTCAGCTCCCGGTATGGCGCCGCTTTTTGTTGGCCACCGTCTTTGAGCAAATGCACCGGAATTTGGTTTGCGGTTAATTCCTTGTGCGCCAGCGCAATGCGCACGCGATATGCGGCGGAAGAGCGCCAATAAGTAAATAAAGTCAGCATCGAAAAACTCCATCTGGCAAAAAGCCGGCAGACGCCGGCTTTTTCACGCAATCAAAACATCAGACACGCGACAAATATTGCACGACCTGCTGGTCAATGGCACCAAAAATACTCTGGCCTTGCTCGTCCAGCACTTCAATGCGGATGCGGTCGCCAAACTTCATAAACGACGTTTTTGGCGCGCCATCGCGGATCGTTTCAATCATCCGCACTTCAGCGATACAGGAATAACCGAGGCCGCCTTCATCAATTGACGTACCGTAATCTGTGCCTTGTTTATTCGACACGGTACCGGAACCAATGATCGCACCAGCACCCAGATTGCGGGTTTTCGCTGCATGCGCAACCAGCTGACCAAAATCAAAGGTCATATCGACGCCGGCATTTGGTTTGCCAAACAATTTGCCGTTTAAATGCGACACCAGCGGCAAGTGTAGTTTTGCGTCCTGCCAGTGGCTACCCAGCTCTTCCGGTGTCACTGCCACCGGGCTGAACGCTGACGCAGGCTTGGACTGGAAGAAACCAAAACCTTTCGCCAGTTCATTTGGAATGAGGCCACGTAACGACACGTCGTTGACCAACATCACCAGCCGAATTTGCCGGCGCGCCTGCTCTGGCGTTGATGCCATCGCCACATCGCCGGTGATGACAGCGACTTCACCTTCAAAATCAATGCCGTAATCTTCACTGACCACATCGATGTTATCTCGTGGACCGATAAAATCATCAGAGCCGCCCTGATACATCAGCGGATCTGTCCAGAAACTTGGCGGCATTTCAGAATTACGCGCCCGGCGCACTAATTCGACATGATTGACATAAGCACTGCCGTCAGCCCACTGATATGCGCGCGGTAATGGCGACTCACAGGCGCTTTGGTCAAAAGCAAATTCGCCTTGCACTGTGCCGTGATTCAGGCCCTGATAGACTTCAGTAAGCTTTGGCGCTGCGACTGACCAATGGTCCAGTGCATATTGCATAGTCGCCGCGATGTGCGGCACCGCCACCGCTTTGGTTAAATCGCGGCTGACGACCACTAACTGGCCGTCACGGCTTTGATTTTTCAGACTGGCTAATTTCATTTTCTGTGTCCTGTCAAACTGTTACTGCTGCTCAGCCGGTTTAGTTTTCCAGCTGTTGACGTATTCCGGATTCTCAGTGGCTAACGCCGCCGCCCCCATTTCCAGCGCATCACGGGTATCCAGCATCACCGCCACTTCGTCGGTAAACTTTTTGCGATACTCGCGCCCGGCCTGAAAGGCTTTTGGATGCGGGCCATGGGTAAAACCGGCCGGGTGGAAGGTCACCATACCGCGTTCGATATTGTCGCGGCTGAAGAAATCACCGGCGTGATAAAACAGCACTTCATCATAGTCGTCGTTATTGTGGTAAAACGGCACTTTTAACGCGCCCGGGTCACTTTCAATCGGCCGCGGCACAAAGGTGCAAACCACAAAACGGCTGGCAACAAAAGTGGTGTGCGCCGAAGGCGGTAAATGGTAACGATGGCTCATCAGCGGCCGGATATCACGCCAGTTAATGCGCATCACCGCTAAATCGCCGTGCCAGCCGATAGCATCCAGCGGGTTGTACGGGAACGTGATCACCGATACCTGACCGTGCCGCTTGACTTGCACCTGCGTAGTTTTTTCACTGTACTGCGCTTTAAAAGCGTCATCGATTTTCGGTGTGTCCAGCATCGCCGGGTCGAAAATCGCATGGTTCCCGACCAGACCTTTTTCCGGCAGCTGGTAAGAATCATTGGTCGCTTCAATCAGCAGTACAAACAGCGGTGCGCTGATTTCCAGCCGCCAGCTGGTCGAACGAGGGATCACCACGTAATCACCGTCGCGCAGGCTCAGGTGGCCATAATCGCAAAAAAGCTCAGCGCTGCCTTCGTGGATAAACAGCAGTTCATCGCCGTCGGCATTGCGCACCAGAAAGTCCATCGACTGCTCTAAACGCCAGGTGCGCATTTTACAATGCGCGTTATGCAGCAAATTCGGCACCGCCCACGGCGACTGGGCTTTGTCGGCACCAATTTCATTGAAATTAAACAACCGTGGCTTTAATGGGCCTTCCCAGCTGGTCCAGCCGGTTGGCGCATGGGTATGGTGGAAATGACTGGCCGGGCCAAAAAAACCACTGCGACCAGTTTCGCGCTCATAAATCGCCTGTTCCGGAAAATCGGCATGGGCCTGGCGTGAAATATCACCCTCTTTTAACGGAAACTGCGCCCATTTACGCATCTGCTAATACCCCACGGCGGATTTGGTCTTCTTCGATGGATTCAAACAGCGCTTTGAAATTGCCTTCACCAAAGCCCTCATTGCCTTTGCGCTGAATGATTTCAAAGAATACCGGGCCAATGACTGTTTTAGTGAAAATCTGCAGCAGAATGCCATCTTTTTCCGGCGCGCCGTCAATCAGAATACGCAGGTCGCGCAACGCGTCCAGATCTTCGGTATGACCTTCAACACGGCTGTTCACCTTGTTGTAGTAGGTGTCAGGCGTTGGCATAAAGTCCATGCCGCGGCTACGTAAAGTGCGCACGGTTTCGTAGATATCTTCTGTGGTTAAAGCGATGTGCTGAATGCCCTCGCCTTTGTATTCGCGGATAAACTCTTCGATTTGCGATTTGTCATCAGACGATTCGTTGATCGGAATACGGATTTTGCCGCAAGGCGCGGTCATGGCGCGCGACACCAGACCAGTCAGTTTGCCTTCGATGTCGAAGTAACGGATCTCGCGGAAGTTACCGATCCGCTCGTAGAAACCGGCCCAGACGTTCATATTGCCACGTTTAACGTTGTGGGTCAGATGGTCCAGCACTTCCAGGCCAACACTGTGTTCGGCCATCGTGGCCTGCCAGTTGTCGTAGAATTTAAAATCGATGTCGTAGACTGAACTTTGGCCATAACGGTCCACAAAATACAGCAGGCTGGAGCCAATGCCATACACGGCCGGGATATTCAATTCCATCGGGCCGATTTGGTTTTTATATTCTTTGGCGCCGTTGGCCAGAGCATGTTTCAATGCAGCTGCAGCATCTTTGACGCGAAATGCCATGGCGCACACGCTTGGGCCATGTACCCGGGCAAATTCTTCGGCCTGTGAATTCGGTTCGCCATTGACGATGAAATTGATATCGCCTTGTTTGTATAACCAGGCTTGTTTTGAGCGGTGCTGGGCAACTTCAGAAAAACCCAGTGACTGGAACAGCTCTTTTAACTGACGGATGCCGTTGGCATCAGCGGCCGTGTATTCAACAAACTCAAAACCATCGGTACCCAGCGGGTTGATTGGATCAAACATAACAAACTCCGGCAACAAAAATACAAGGGGAATGCCGCTATCTTGCCGTCTGACACGGAAAAAGAAAGTCTGGTTGCTTACACACAGCTAACAGCCTAAAAGCCCCGTTTTGTATCGTTTCGCGTACGAAATGCTGTTTTTTGCGTTAAACAGATGAAACAGGCCGTTTTCGGTAGAAAACGGCCTGTTTTAAGTAACGGCAAGCGCACAAAGCGTAATTAAATTTTTACGCTCTTGCGATTGATGCCATATTCACGCAGTTTGTTGGCCACAGCGGTGTGACTTAAACCCAGTTTTTTCGCCAGTTGACGTGAACTTGGATAAGCCGGGAACAGTTTTCGCAATAAGCCGGCTTCAAAGCGTTTCACTGCCTCGTCCAGCGTGCCATCGAAATCTTTTTCTAAGTAGCCAAAATCATTGGTGTAACTCGGCAGTTGTAACTGATCCTTATCCAGCTCAGCGCCTTCGAGTAAGGTTACGGCACGGTACAGCGCATTTTCCAGCTGACGCACATTGCCAGGCCAGGGATAAGTCTGAATAAAAGCCGCACAGCTTTCGGTCAGCTTGGGCGGTTTGCGGCCAAGCCGGGCCGATAAACGCGCCATAAAATGTTCAGCCAAAGGCACAATATCCTGCTTGCGGTCGCGCAGCGGCGGTAACATCAGTGTCAGCACATTGAGCCGGTAATACAAATCTTCACGGAAACGACCTTCCTGCACCATACCCGGTAAGTCTTTTTGTGTGGTACAAATCACCCGCACATCGACCTTCACCTCATTTTCATCGGCGACCCGGCGGAAACTGCCGTCCTGCAGAAAACGCAGCAGTTTGGTCTGGATCTCGCGCGACATCTCGCCTATTTCATCTAAAAACACCGTGCCGCGGTTGGCCTGCTCAAAAATGCCTTTTTTGCCTTCGGTCGTACCAGGAAATGCATTCGGGCCGTAACCAAACAATTCTGATTCAGCGACGTTATCCGGCAGCGCCGCACAGTTGACTGCCAGAAAAGGTTTGCCCGCTCTGCTGCTGGCGCTGTGACAAGCCCGTGCCAATAGTTCTTTGCCGGTACCGGTTTCACCGGTAATTAAAATCGGCGCATCGAGCTGAGCCATTTTTTTCGCTTCACGCACCACTTTGCGCATCAGATTGCTGCTGGCCTGAATCGAGTTAAAGCTCTCCTGATCGCCTTTTTTAAAAGCAACCATCTGCTCTCCCAGCCGGCTTTCTGATTTTAAGGTGATGACAGCCCCGGCCAGAATTTCATGACCGGCTTCCGCCGGCACCATCACCGGCAGAATATCCGCGATAAATTTTTTGCCGTGAATTTCAATTTTGCGGGTTTGCGCCAGCACATCATCACTTTCGAGCCAGCGCTGAAAATTAAAGCCTTTCACCAGCGGCGTAATAGGTAAACCCGCTACTTCGTCGCGCTGTAGCGTGAGCGCATCAAGCGCGGCTTCGTTAATCACAGTGACATTGGCTTTGGTGTCGATGGCGATAACGCCATCGGGCAAGGTTTTCAGCAGCGTAAACAGCTCATTGTGTTCACGTTCTGATGGCATAAAAGCCGTAGTTTTGACGTCTTCAACGCCGGGGATGCGTCGAATTTTCGCCATCAGTTCCTGAAATTTTTCAAAATCGACGCTGGGGAAAGCGACAAACATCCGGCCTAATTCCGGATCAACTTCGATACCGCGCAGGTCAATCTGATAGTGCACCAGGATATTCAGTACTTCCTGAGCGATACCGACGCGGTCCTGACAATGGATTTCTAAGCGCATGCGAATAACAACCCAACTAGATGACTCTTCTTGCATCATACGGCATTGCGCGCGCTGCAGACCAGCTCTTTTGTAAACTATTGTGAACGAGAGCCGGCAATTGGTGGTGTTTTGCAGACCAAAAAAGCTGCCGCGGCAGCTTTTTTAGCAATGCTCAGCTAACTGAGCAAAGCATCGGTTTTGGCAGCACAGATAAAGTCGTTTTTATGCAAGCCTTTAATCGAGTGTGACCACCATGTCACGGTCAGTTTGCCCCATTCCAGCAACAAGGCCGGATGGTGACCTTCAGCTTCGGCCATTTCGGCAACTTTTTGGTGAAAAGCCCAGGCCAGTTTGAAGTTTTTGAACTTGTACTCACGTTCCAGCTGCAAAATACCGTCGCGCACCACCGGCGTCCAATCCGGGATCTGACGCATCAACACCGGCAATTCGTCATCAGAGACACGCGGCGCATCGGCGCGGCAGGCTTCACATTTTTGTACGGCTAATTCGGTCATCTTTGGTCTCAATGTTGCTAAAATGAATATTGTTTAAGTTAACTGGCTTTTTTCTGTTTCGGCGCAAATTTTGGGGCATATAACCCCAAAGCTTTGGCTTGCTGCACCAGCGCCATCAGGTCCTGCTGCGCAATTTCAAACAGCTGGCGGATGCTCTGAATGCGGAAATAAATCGGCTGCATAATGTCGATGCGATAAGGTGTGCGGAACACATCAACCACGTCCAGCACTTTGCGCTCCGGAATATCGGAATGAATCGCATACTGAGTTTCACCCGGCGACGACAAAATCCCACCGCCGTAAATCCGCAGACCATCAGCGGTATCCAGCAGACCAAATTCGATGGTAAACCAGTATAAACGCGCCAGGTAGACCCGGTCTTCTTTGCTGGCAGCAAGACCTAATTTGCCGTAGATGTGAGTAAATTCAGCGAAATCCGGGTTGGTCAGCATGGCGCAGTGACCGAAAATTTCGTGAAAGATATCCGGTTCCTGTAAATAATCGAATTCTTCGCGGCTGCGGATAAAAGTGGCTACCGGGAATTGTTTATTCGCCAGCAGTTCAAAAAATCGGTCAAAGCTAATAAGCGCCGGGACTTCGGCGCAGCGCCAGCCGGTGGTGGCTTCCAGCACGGCGTTGACTTCGTGCAGTTGCGGAATACGGTCTGTCGGCAGGTTCAGCCGCTCCAACCCTTCAAGATATTCGTTACAGGCCTTGCCTTTAATGCAGCTCAGCTGACGCTGGATTAGATCAGCCCAAATCTGGTTTTCTTCGTCAGACCAGGCAATGATGCCATTGGCGTCTGACTGGCGGGATACGTAAGTCGTCATGTTACTACCTGTTGATTCTGTGTGCCGGCCTCGGTTGGGCTGGCTGAATGGCAGGCATCCTAGTGGATTGAGTGAAAGGTGTTAACCCGCCTGACGAAACTGACAGTGTTGCAACTGTGCATTTTTTTATACACAGCTGCCATCACCCAGCTTATTCAACTGATTTTAAGCACTATTTCTGCTGTAACTGCATCTTTACTAATGCCTGTTCTATGTCAGCTATGATGTCGTCAACATGTTCAAGCCCGACCGAGATACGAATGAGGCCATCACTGATGCCGGCTGCGCGCCGCTCTTCGGCAGTGTAGGGACTGTGGGTCATCGACGCCGGATGCTGGATTAACGACTCGGCATCGCCGAGGCTGACCGCCAGGCTTAATAACGCACATTGATTAATAAAATAGCGGCCATCATCGAGGCTGCCTTTGAGTTCAAACGCCAACACTCCGCCGGCACCCTTCATTTGATTGCCGAGAAAACGATGCCCCGGATGGGACGGCAACCCCGGGTAATACACAGTAGCAATCGCTGGATGCGCCTGCAGATATTCCGCGACTTTTTGCGCATTCTGACAATGGCGATCCATCCGTACTGACAAGGTTTTCAGGCCACGGATAATCAGCCAGGCATCGTGCGGGCTGATAGTTGCACCCATGTCCTTGAGCGTGGTCAGTTTTATGGTTTTGATAGTCTCGGCATCGGACAGAATAATACCCGCTACTACATCGCCATGGCCGTTGAGGTATTTGGTCGCACTGTGAATAACGATATCGATGCCAAACAAGATGGGTTGCTGCAACAATGGCGTCAGGAAAGTGTTATCAATCACTGATTTAATACTGTGCTGACGACAAAACCGGCCGAGAAATTCCAGATCCAGCACCACCAGATTCGGGTTAATCGGTGTTTCAGCAAACAGCATTTTGGTGTTGGGTCTGCGCGCAGCTTCAACCGCAACGTGGTCCGTCATATCGACAAAACTGACTTCAATGCCGTAACGGGCAAACTGATGATTAAAGAGGGCAAAGCTACAGCCATAGATGGCTTTGCTGGCGATGAGATGATCGCCTTGCTGCAAAAATGCCAACGTAGCCGCAGCCACAGCGCCCATACCGGTGGCGGTCGCTGCGCCGTCCGCCATACCTTCCAGCGCTGCTACTTTTAATTCCAGCTCTCGGGTGGTCGGATTGCCAAGCCGGGTATAAATATAACCTTCAGCTTCGCCGGCGAAACGGGCGGCGCCCTGCTCGGCACTATCGAACACAAAAGTGGAGGTTTGATACAACGGGGTCGCCAGACTGCCGAACTGGGTATCGTAGGTTTTACCGGCATGGATACATAAGGTTTCTGCGTGTGTACTGCTACTGCTCATAACTACCTGACTGCTTAGATGATCTTTTAATTTACTTAAGCAAAGAAGTTATAAGCCGGACAAGGCATGCAGACATCTGTCTGTCTGTTTAACTCAAACTGACCAGCCGCAGGAATACAATGATTGTAAATATTATTGTGCAGGCGGCCGCTGCAATAACTGTTGGATCAGTGACTGTAATAGAGGCTGAACTGGTTTTTCTGCCGGTAGTAATGGCAGCGGCCGCAATTGTTGCTGCACAAAACGGCCAAGCCGCGCCAGCATCAGGCCGGCTAATACGCCCTGTCCGGCCCGGGCGGATAACTTACTGCTCAGTTCCACGCCGAGAAAATCGCCGCCAATATCAATCGCAAGCTCAGTGGCTCCCGTCCAGAACAACAAGTTGGCAAATTTTTTCAGAAGCGCCAGCCTGGCAACAGCGCCAAGCTGGACCTCATAAACTTCTGAGAGCTCCGCCATCATGCGCCAGGCCCGCCAGCTGACTAATAGCATGTCGGCTAAGGCAAAAGGGCTGACTGCAACCGCCAGTCCGGCTTGTTTCGCTGCAGCGCTAATCCGCATGGAAGCTTGCTGATCTAAGGGTTGCAATACAAGTAAATCAAAAAGTTGCAGGGTTTCGGCATCGGAAAACTGCAGATTGTGCTGGGCTAAGAACGCACTGCGATCCGCCTGCGGTAAGGCCGCCAGAATGCGCTGACACAGCGGTGTGGCCTGACCGTATTGCAGGCTTTGTTGCATTGTTAACGCTTCTTCCCGCCATTGCTGCCGCATCTGGTGCTGACGTTTGCCGCGCCAGGCACTCCAGAGCATTTTGCCAACCGCGACAACACCAATTCCGGTTAACGCCACGGCTGCACCGCCCTGCAGCCAGCTTTGAGTCAGGCTCTGCTGAACAAATTCGGCCCACTGTATTCCACCAAGCAACAGCACTAACGCGAGGCCTGTGAGCAACCAGCCAGACACGCCTCCGGCCTTTACTTCGCTGACCGCAGGATCTGGCGGATTTTGCTGCTCCTTCGCAGCAACAAAACCGTTATCCGGCAGCTGCACCGCCTCTTTTAATGGCGGGTTGGATTCGCCCTGCAACCTGATAAAATCGTCATTGGTAAACTGCTGCGCGGTTTTCAGTTCTGTCATCGCAAATGATCTCCCAGCAAAAACTGCAATGCCTGATCCATCCGCAATTGCTGCGGATACGCAGGCGCCGGCCCAACCAATGGCAAAAATTCCGGGAAGGCAAACTGGTGATGGGCGAATAGCTGTGGCGAAGGCATCGACAGCGGAACCTCGCCCGGATACCAGGTCTGTAATTCACCGGTTGACGCCAGATAACCACGTAAACAGTGCGTTTGCCCCTGTGCAGTCTGCACCTGACCAAATTCAGCACTGACCACGGCTGCAACGGCCAGCGCTTCGGTTTCGCATTGCTGATAACGTTGCTGATATAAAGGTTGTTGCAGCATTTGCTGCAGTAATAACAACAAGTTGCGGTGCTGGTCCGGCGTCAGCAAGTCGGCCTTGGACGCCACAAACAACACTTTATCAATTCGTGGTTTAAACAGCCGCCGCCACCAGTTATCCGGACCATAGGAGAAATGCTGCATGATCAGCATCAGCGCCTGTTGTAATTGCGTCAGCGCCTGATGACCGCGGTTCAGTGCACCAAGACAGTCAGCCATGATGACCTGACGGTCCAGCCCGGCGAAATAATCGCGATAAAACGGCAACACCACTTGTTGCTGATAGTCGTGAAAATGCCGCTGTAATTGATCCTTCAACGGGCTTGAACTTGCAAGTTGTTCCGGCAATAGCGGGAACAACTGCAACAGCGGCGCGCCCTGCAGTTCTGCCGGTCGTAACAAACGCCCAGGTTGTAACATCACGGCCAGTTGCCGCTGTTTGATTGTCAGTAAAAGTTGTTGATAGCTATCGGTCAGCTGCTGCAACAGCAAAGCATCAGCAATTAATTCAGCCTGAGCCAGCTGATGGCGAAACGGCGCAGCGAGGTCACGCACGGGTTCAGAATCCAACAAAGCCCAGACCTGCTGACACCACTGCGGATAATCTGACTGCAACATCGGTAAATCCAGCAGCCATTCGCTCGGATAGTCGGTGATTTCCAGCGTCAGAGTTTGCCATTCCAGCAGTTTTTGCTTCAGCGGATGCTGTGGTTTATAACGCAACTGCAGCGTAATTTGACTAAGAGCCGTGGTTGATGCCGGCCATTGGCCTTGCTGAAGCTGCTGCAGGTTCAGTTCAAACGGAAAACGTGCTCTGGCGGCGACGGCATTGGGGATGCATTGACCGCCTAAATACCGCTGTTGCTGCATCACCTGAAAAAACGGTAACTGATTGGACGGTGCCTGGGTCAATTGCCGGATTAAACTGGTCAGGAATGCGGTTTTACCTGCACCACTGATGCCGGTAATACCAAGGCGAAGATGTTGATTAGCCAGACGTTGTCCGAAAACCCGGGCGCTGTCTGGCAGTTGAAAGTTCATCAGAGCAAGGCTTCCGCTGGTTGACTGAAAGGTTCAGGTTGGGATCAGAGTTTATTAAACTCGCGATGTAACTGGAATTTACTCGAAGTGACATAAGATTCCATATCCCGCAACCGGTATTCAATCGCATCAAATTGCTGTTTCAGATGATTTAAGGCCCGCGGCGGAGCTTCACCCCGTTGCCAGACCCGGGTTTTAACTTCTACCGGACGGTCCGCAACAGGCGTTGGCACAGTGCCACTGCGACTTTCTGCCACGGATTTTTTCTCCAGTACAATCCAGCCAACCAGATACAGCACCGGTAAAAAACCGCCGAAACCCAACAACACTGAAGCCAATACAACCACCCGTACTAACCACAATTCCCAGCCGAAGTAATCGGCAATGCCGGCACAGACCCCGGCGATTTTGCCGTTGCGGTCATCCCGCAACAGCTCACGGCGTTTACTGCTCATGTTTGCGCCTCCAATTTGGCGCGTCAGCATCGAGGATAGCTTCCAGCGTTTTAATCCGGTCCGCCATCCGTTCCGCCTTCGCGGATAAATCGTTTAACTGCGCCAGTTCATGTTCGGACAAGCCCTCGGATATTTTGCGTTTACTGCGGTAATGCATAATGATCCAGATTGGTGCCACGAATATCATGAAGATAATCAACGGTATGGCAAAAGCTTCGGTAACTTCCATCTTAGGCTCCAGAAACGCCTGATAATCAGGCGTTATTCTCGTTGTTCATTTTTGCTTTTAAGGCTGCCAGTTCAGAATCAATTTTGTCCTGTGCCGCTAATTCAGCAAACTCGTCGCGCAGAGTCTTTTTACCTAAGTCGTAAGATTCGACCTGTGCTTCCAGATTGTCGATCTTTTGCTCGTACCGTTCAAATTTGTACATCGCGTCATTTAAACGGGTGCTGTCCAGTGATTTTTTCACTTCCAGCCGCGACGCAACAGTCTTCTGACGCATCAGCATGGTTTTTTGCCGGGCTTTAGCATCCGCCAGCTTCTCTTGCAGCTGAGCAACTTCGTCTTGTAACTTGCTGATATGCGTGTCTAAATTCGCGATATCTGCGTTTACGGCAACTGCTTGATCTGCCGCTTTTTGCTTTTCAATCAAAGCAGAGCGCGCTAAGTCGTCGCGGTCTTTGCTCAGTGCCAGTTCGGCTTTGCTTTGCCAGTCGGCCACATCTTCTTCCAGACGGCTGACGACGCGTTGCAATTCTTTTTTCTCAGCAATTGTTTTCGCTGAAGAAGAACGCACTTCTACCAATGTATCTTCCATTTCCTGGATAATCAGGCGGACCATTTTTTCCGGATCTTCTGCTTTGTCTAACAAAGCGTTGATGTTTGAATTCACAATGTCTGAGAAGCGAGAGAAAATACCCATGATGTTTACCTCGTTTGGTGTCTGATTGAGTCATATATCCTTATTCAGGAAGCTTGCCAACTCGCAAAATAATCATAACCAACTGTTTTAAAAGAATTTATTTTATTTTCAGCAAAGACTGTCGCCAATATCAACTTTCAAATAGACTACTAATTAGCAAATTTAACCACTAAATGGCAGCGATATGGCAAGAGCTTTCCAACAAGACAATCTGATTGGCCAATCTAACAGTTTTCTCAACGTTTTGGATCAGGTGTCACAAATAGCCCCACTGAATAAGCCAGTGTTAATTATTGGTGAGCGCGGGACCGGTAAAGAGCTTATTGCCGCTCGTCTGCATTATTTGTCACAGCGTTGGGACCAGACTTACCTGACGTTAAACTGTGCCTCGCTGAATGAAAATTTACTGGAAAGTGAATTGTTTGGCCATGAAGCCGGCGCTTTTACCGGCGCCAGCAAACGCCATGAAGGCCGCTTTGAACGGGCTAATTTCGGCACGCTGTTTCTCGATGAGCTGGCAAATACGCCAGGGCTGGTGCAGGAAAAACTGCTGCGCGTCATTGAATATGGTGAATTCGAACGTGTCGGCGGCAGCCGGCCTATTAAAGTCGATGTGCGGCTGGTTTGTGCCACCAACGAAGATTTACCGGGCATGGCGGAGCGCGGTGAGTTCCGCGCTGACTTATTAGACCGGTTAGCATTTGACGTCATCACCCTGCCGCCTATGCGCGAGCGGCGCGAAGACATTTTACAACTGGCAGAACACTTTGCCATTAACATGGCGCGGGAACTGAATTTTGAGTTATTCAGCGGCTTCAGTGAAAAGGCTAAACGCCAGTTGCTCGATTATGATTGGCCGGGTAACGTGCGTGAGCTGAAAAACGTGGTGGAACGCAGTGTGTACCGCACCAACAATCCTTACGTACCGGTACACGATATTTTGTTTGACCCCTTCGCATCCCCGTTCCGGCCGCAAGCCAGAGTGCGTACCATCGACCGTCAACCTGCGGCAGCTGTACCTCAGGCGATGCCCACCGCTGTGCAGCCTGTTGTTGCGCCAACAGCCCCTGCATCCACTGCGGGCTCGGCTCTGCAGTTTGATTTCAGTCAGGCGCAGGATTTTAAATTGCTGTCTGAGCACTATGAGGTGACCCTTATCAAACAGGCCCTCGCCGCTTGTCAGTACAACCAGAAAAAGACTGCGGATGCCCTGAATCTGACGTATCATCAACTACGTGGATATATGAAAAAATACAAACTGTTAGACAGCCAACAATGAATTTTTCCTATTGCCGTTTGGGCAGCCTGAGCCTGGTGTTGTGGTTAACCGGGTGTCAACCGGTTACAGTCTCCAACAGTAGCCAGGGCCTGGTGTATTGCGCCGAAGGTTCACCTGAGAGTTTTAATCCACAGCTGGTCACGTCCGGCACGACTATTGACGCTATTAGTCAGCATTTATATGACCGGCTGCTGGATATAGACCCTGATAGCGGCGATTTGCTACCAGCACTGGCGCAACAATGGCAAGTAAGCCCTGATGGTTTAACTTACCGGTTTAAGTTACGCCCGAATGTCAGTTTTCATCAGACCGACTATTTTACGCCAGGCCGTTATTTCAATGCCGAAGATGTGGTCTTTACTTTTAACCGCATGTTGTTGGTCGAGCACCCGTTTTTTCAGACTGCAACCGAGTATCCGTATTTCGACAGTATCGAATGGCGTCATCGGGTGAAAAGCATCACAGCACTGAGTGCGGACGAAGTTGAATTCAGGCTCAATCAGCCCGACAGCTCGTTTTTGTCGGTGCTGGCGACCGACTTTGCCGCCATTCTGTCGGGCGAATACGGCGCACAGCTTGTTGCAAAGCAGCAGAAACCTTTGCTGGACACCCAGCCGATTGGTACCGGCCCATTTAAATTTCGTCAATATCAAAAGGATGTGTTAATCCGCTACTACCGGCATGACGGCTATTGGCGCCAGCACGGCGACCTGCAACAACTGGTCATCGATATAGTGCCGGATAACACCAAAAGGTTAGCCAAGCTGCTGACCCGGGAATGTGATATTGCCCCCATCCCGCGTTTGGCGGAATTGCAGATGTTTTCGAAGCGGCCAGACTTTAAAGTCGAACAGCAAACCAGTATGAACGTTGCCTTCTGGGCTTTTAATACGCAAAAAGCGCCATTTGACCGTGTTGAAGTGCGCCAGGCCCTGGCCCTTGCAATCAATAAACTCACTATTCTGCAGGCGGTATATTTTGGTCAGGCAGAAGAAGCTAATTCAGTGTTGCCACCTAATTCCTGGGCCTATCGCAAGCAAAGCCTGAGCCAGTCCTTTGACCCTGCCAAAGCAAAAGAATTGCTACGCCAGGCCGGCTACCCGGACGGGTTTAGTATCGACATCTGGGCGATGCCGGTGCAACGCCTGTACAATCCCAATGCGCAAAAAATGGCAGAACTGATCCAGGCCGACCTGCGTGCCATCGGCGTCAAAGCGCGCGTTGTCTCCTATGAATGGAACACATTCCGGCGTAAATTACGCCAGGGCGAGCATGATTCTGTGTTGATTGGCTGGTCAGCCGACAATGCCGACCCGGATAATTTCCTGCGGCCTTTACTCAGTTGTGCAGCGGCCGTTTCGGGCAGTAACAGAGCCAACTGGTGTGATGAACATTTCGACCAGTTTATTGCCGGGGCTGTGCAAACCACTGATACAACACAGCGGCGCAGCTATTATCTGGCCGCGCAACAGTATCTGCAGCAGCAAATGCCGTTGGTGCCGATCGCGCATTCAAAACGTTTCCAGGTAAAAAACAGCAGCGTACAGGGGGTGACCATCAACCCTTATGGTGGCATTAGTTTGGTCCACGCCGGGAAAACACCATGATTTTAAGCTATCTGGCACGCCGATTATTCCTGCTTGGTTTTGTGTTTGTTGCACTGACCGTCTTCGTGTTCAGCCTGAATTACCTGTTTCCCGGTGATTTAGTCAGTAACCTGACCGGCTTACGGGACATCTCCCCACAAACGCAACAACAGTTACAACAGCTGCTGGCGTTAGATCAAAGCTTGTGGCAGCAATATATCGCCTACAACAGACGCTTGTTGGCCGGGGATTGGGGCTTGTCGTTTGCCAGTCAGCAACCGGTATTAAGCGAAATTATGCAGGTCCTGCCGGCAACGCTGGAACTGGCGGCTTATGCGCTTTGCCTGAGTTTGTTCGCCGGCATCCCGCTGGGGTTATTGGCTGCGGTGAAAAAAGACAGCCTGCTCGAACGCTGTATCTCTGGTATCGCGCTGATTGGTTACTCGATGCCGGTCTTTTGGCTGGCTTTAATCTGTATCATGTTGTTTTCACTGCAGTTAGGCTGGTTACCGACCTCAGGCCGACTTGGTGTGCTGTTTGAAGTCCCCACCCAGACCGGTTTTATTTTTGTCGATATTCTGTTGGCGGACCATATTTCGCGCAGCGCCGCAGCTTATAGCGCCCTCCTGCATCTGGCGATGCCAACTGTTATCCTGGCGGCTTACCCAACCAATGTGATGATTCGGTTTGTCCGAACTTCGATGCTGGAAGTGCTGGAACAAAACTACATCAAAACTGCGCGGGCCAAAGGCTTGTCCAGAAGTCAGGTGTTATACCGGCATGGTTTACGCAATGCATTGTTACCGGTTACACGCCAGGTTGGGCTGCAATTTAGTACGCTCATCACCCTGGCAATGTTGACTGAAGTAATTTTTTCCTGGCCCGGCATCGGTCAGTGGCTGATTAACAGCATTTATCAGCGAAACTATCCCGCCATTCAGGCCGGTTTGCTGGTGGTTTCCAGTCTGGTGATTTGTGTGAATATGCTGACCGAAATCTTGCATACCCTGTTTAATCCACTGGCGCGGAAACACTGATGAAAAAATTGCGCTTGTTCTACGAAGAATATAATAAAAGGCCATATCAGCTTTTATGGCGGCATTTTATCACTCAGCATTTTGCGCTGTTCGGCTTGGTGATTTTATCCGTGTTGTTACTACTGGCAGTATTCAGCCCATTTATCAGCCCGCACGACCCTTATCTGCAAAATTCAGAAGTGTTGTTATTGTCGCCATCCTGGCAGGGCAATGGCCTGGTGGCTTATCCATTCGGCACCGATGACTTAGGCCGGGACCTGATGTCCCGGCTGATGCTGGGCTCCAGTTACAGCTTTGGGCTGGCCATCCTGGCGGTCAGCGGCGCCATGTTGATTGGACTGGTACTTGGGATCCTCGCCGGCATGACCAGAGGCGTGCAGTCGAGTATCTTCAACCATTTGCTGGATTTAGCTTTAACAATTCCAAGCCTGCTGCTAGCTATTGTCATTGTTGCTGTGTTGGGCCCGGGTCTGATGAATACGATATGGGCCATATTACTGGCGTCGTTACCGCAATTTATCCACGGCGTTGGCAATGCCATTCAACAGCAACTCAAGCAGGACTATGTGGTAGCTTACCGGCTGGACGGCGCCAATAACTGGCAGATCTTGTGGTCTGTGGTATTACCGAATTTATGGGAGCCACTGTCTTTGTTATTTACCATGGCGCTGTCTACCGCAATTCTGGATATTGCTGCGCTGGGTTTTCTGGGTTTGGGGGCGCAGGCTCCGACGCCGGAATGGGGCAGTATGGTGGCTGACGCGCTTGATTACATTTATCTGGCGCCTTGGACAGTCGCATTACCGGGTTTACTGATTTTCATCACAGTCTTGTCGGTCAATCTGGTTGGTGATGGCTTGCGCAACGCGATGAAAAAACGGCGGGAAAACTGATGCAGTTATTAGATATCCGCAATCTGACCCTGGAGCTGGAAACCCCCGACGGCATTGTTCGGGCGGTTGATCGGGTGAATTTAACCTTGCGCGAAGGTGAGATCCGCGGCTTGGTCGGCGAATCTGGCTCCGGTAAAAGTTTGATAGCCAAAGCCATCATGGGCGTGCTGCATCAGCGCTGGCGTATCTCCGCCGACCGCTTTAGCTGGTGTGGTGAAGACTTATTGCGTTTGCCGTATCAGCGCCAACGGGAAATCATCAGCCGGGATATTGCGATGATTTATCAGGAGCCGAGCCGCAGCATGGACCCGACAGCGCCGATCGGCGAGCAATTGGCTGAATCCATTCCAGATCACCGCCTCGAAGGTGTGTCCTGGTGGCAAAAAGGGTTTTTCCGTCGCAAAAGAGCAATTAACTTACTGCATAAAGTTGGGATCCGCGACCATCAAGCTGTTCTGCACAGTTATCCGTACCAGCTGTCCGAAGGTGTTTGCCAGAAAATTTCCATTGCGATGGCCATTGCAAAAGATCCTAAGTTACTGATCGCTGATGAGCCGACAACAGCGCTGGAAAGCACTACGCAGGCCCAGTTGTTTCGCTTGCTGGCAAGTTTTAATCAGCTCAAAGGCACTTCAATTTTGCTGATCAGCCATGAGCTTGAGACTGTCGCCAAAAATACTGATACTGTCAGTGTGTTGTATTGCGGCCAGCTGGTAGAAGCCGGTGAAACCGCCGAATTGCTGAAAAATCCCCGCCATCCCTATACCGATGCGCTGATCCGCAGCGTGCCGGAGTTTCAGCCGGATTTAGGCTTTAAACAGCAGCTGTATGCCCTGCACGGCAGCATCCCGACGCTGCAACATTTACCAATTGGCTGCCGGTTAGGGCCACGATGCCCCAATGCGCGTCGGGAATGCGTCAAGACACCACAGTTAGAACGGCAGCAAAACCACTTCTACAGCTGCCACTTTCCAATCCACAGGGGGGGAACTAATGAGTGATCTCATCGAAGTCCGTAACCTTGGAAAAACGTACCGCAAAGCGACCGGTCTGTTTAAACACAAAGAGATCAGAGCCTTACAAGGGGTCAGTTTTACTTTACAAGCTGGTGAGACATTAGCTGTTGTTGGCGAGACCGGTTCTGGCAAAAGCACATTAGCCAAATTATTGGTTGGAATTGAGCAACCGGATCAAGGCGAAATTTTGTACGCCGGTAATCAAATTAATTGCAGTGAATATCGTAAGACCAATCAATTCATTCGCTACATTTTTCAGGATGCCGCCCGTTCGCTGAATCCGAATCAGAAAATTGCCGAGATCCTGCATGCCGTGCTGCGCTACAGCACGGTATTAAGTGCTGAACAACGCGAGCAGAAAATCAGCCAAACCTTGCGTTTACTTGGCTTACTGAACGAACATGCCAACTACTATCCGCATATGTTTTCCGGTGGTCAGTTACAAAGAGTGGCACTGGCCCGCGCGCTGATCCTGGATCCTAAAGTGTTGATTCTGGATGAAGCGCTGACGGCACTGGACCCGTCGTTGCGCGCCCAAATCGTTAATTTATTACTGGACTTGCAACAGAAGACCGGTATCGCCTACCTGCTGATCACTAACCAGCTGCGACTGGTACGTCATTTTGCTGATCAGACGATGGTTCTGCATCAGGGTGAGGTGCTGGAGTATGGCCCCACGGCGCAAGTGTTCCAGCAACCCAAACATGATTTCAGCCGTAAACTCATCGGTAGCGCACAATACTAGGCCGTATGGCCCTCTGCCTCACCCATGGCAGCATACGCCATAAAACAAAAAGCCAGCGGATGCTGGCTTTTTGTTTCGCAGTCAATGCAACAATCTGATTTACTGTTGTTCGGTCGCTGCAGTCAGCACTGACAGGTTGCGGCTAATCTCTGCACGGTCACGCAGTGCTTTCTGCACTATCGCAAAGTGTGACTGACTTAGCTGATTCGCCAGATTATCCAGCTCAGCCTGAGACGGTTCGCCTTGTGCCGGCACTTCGGTGGCTTTACTGACCAACACGATAGCCGCATCACCATTTTGCAGTTTGGCACTGCCGGAACTCAGCGGTTTCTCTTTGGTTGGTTTAGCCAGCTCAAAAGCCTTGGTGCGGATTTGCGCATCCAGACTGCCACCAAAACGCGGAGTTGCCACCGATTTTTCCAGGGTCAGCTGATTCGCGGCTACCAGCTCGCTTATCGCTTTACCACTTTGCAGTTCGCTCAACAGCTGGTTGGCTTTTTCTTCGGCCAGAATTGCAGCTTGCTCGGCAACATAAGCTGTTTGAACTTCCGCTTTAACTTCATCAAAAGATTTGTTTTTCGCTGGCTGATGCTCAACCAGACGCACGACAACTACGTGTTGTGGTGCGACCTCCAGCACTTCGCTGTTGGTACCAGCGCTGATGAAATCTGCATTAAATACAGTATCCAGCACTTTTGGTGCGTTTAAAGCTTCCGGTGCAGTGGCACGGCTGAACAATGCAGCATTCTGCACTTTAGCACCGACGGCTGTTGCAGCTTCTTCCAGGTTGTCAGCGACTTCGAAACTCACTTCGGCCAGTTTTTGTTGCTGCTCGGCAAATTTCTCCGCTGATTTTTCAGTTTTCACCGCGGCGACGATACTGTCTTTGACTTCATCAAGCGTTTTCACTTTCGCCGCTTCGATTTCTGTCAACTTAATAATGTGATAACCGAAAGAGGTTTTCACAACGCCAGACACATCACCGGCTTTTGCCAGCGCATAAGCCGCAGCTTCAAATTCTGCCTCCATCACGCCTTTAGTGATGAAATCCAAATCACCGCCATTTTCTGCTGAAACCGTGTCTGAAGAGTGTTGTTTTGCTAAGGCAGCGAAATCAGCACCGCCCTGCACTTCTTTCAGGATCGCTTCGGCCTTTGCTTTCACATCTGAGTTATCTTCGGCAGACTCGAGCAGAATGTGCGACACACGGCGACGCTCTTCCCCCTGATAACGGCTCTGATTGGCATCGTAATAAGCTTTAATATCTGCATCGCTGACCTGAATGTCTTTCGCCAGGTCAGTCGCTTTGAGTTCAACATATTGCACTGCAACCTGCTCTGGCGTGGCGTAACGGGCCTGATTCTGCTGATACCAGGTGTTGAGCTGGTTATCGTCAAACTTCACGTTCTTCGCTTGATCAGCCGCCTTGACTAAAGCGAATTCGATATCGCGGGTTTGTTGTTGCAGCGTCATCAGATTTTTCATTTCGCCCGGCAGGGCAAAATCAGAACCAGCCAAACCAACCAGTAACTGATTGCGGCTGTATTGCTCACGCAACATATCGCGCAGCTGGTTCGCAGTCAGATTACTCTGGCGCAATACGGCCTGGTAACGCTCGTTGTTGTAAACACCATCGACCTGAAACTCAGGCATTTTGACGATAGCGTCGAGTAAAAACTGATCGCTGATGGCGATACCAAAGCTGGCTGTCTGTTGTTTAATCAGCGTTTCGTCAATCAGGCGTTCTAATACCTGATTACGGAAGTTATTCATGTAGTTGGTGTCGGCGGCCAGACTGGCAAACATCTCACCAAACTGCTGCTCCATCCGGGCACGTTCGCTCTGATAACTTTGTTCAAACTTAGCGCGGGTGATTTCTTCGCCATTAACGACTGCTACTGGCTGGTCGTTGCTATTTCCGAAATAGCTGCTGACGCCTGATACTGCAAACGTCAGGATTACGAGGCCCAGCACGACCTGAGCGATAATGCCCTGCGAACCTTCTCTGATCTTTTCTAACATGCTTAGTTTATCTCTATTAGCTGCAATAGCTGGCTTAAAAAAAAAGCGCATCTTATCAGATGCGCCTTTTTTATTGAAGCTGTGAAGGAACGGTTGCTACCCTAGCTGATGGTCACTTTACGAGACTTACTACAGGCACGGGTTCCTTCGAGCCCGAATCACTTACCCGGCGCGCCGGATCAGCGTTTCTTAGTTCACGCTGTCTTTTAACGCTTTGCCTGGCTTGAAAGATGGGATCTTCGCAGAAGCGATTTGGATCGTTTCGCCAGTTTGTGGGTTACGGCCAGTACGTGCTGCACGCTCGCGTACTGCGAAAGTACCGAAACCAACCAGCGCAACTGAGTCACCTTCCTTTAAAGCTTCAGTAACGGCTTCGATGAACGCGTCAAGAGAACGACCCGCTGCCGCTTTAGAAATGTCTGCACCAGCAGCAATTTTGTCGATAAGTTGAGACTTGTTCACAATATCATCCCCTTCAATTGTTATTATTTTCTACAACCAGATTTAAAGTACATTCTTGTGTTCGGCCTTTGTTATATCAAGCCAGTTTCCCGCTTGCAAGCACAAATCCAAGGGTCCTGAAAAATTCTTGGTGTCTCGCCAGCCCTTGTCCGACAAGGGCTGCACCGAAACTGCCCCTAAATTAGCACAGCCTGCGCTTTTGAAAAGCCCCTAAACCGGATTTTTTTGGCTTTTTTTGGCTCTTGTGCTCTTTTTTTCTTCAGTGATCACAGACATACCGGTTGGCGGTTCCTGTAAAGCCAGTTCCAGCACCTCATCTATCCATTTCACCGGACAAATTTCGATATCGCCTTTGACGTTATCCGGGATGTCTTTTAAGTCACGCACGTTGTCATGTGGGATCAACACCCGTTTAATACCACCGCGATGCGCCGCCAGCAGTTTTTCTTTCAAACCGCCAATTGGCAACACCTCACCCCGTAAGGTGATTTCACCGGTCATGGCGACATCGGCCCGCACCGGATTCCCGGTTAAGCTCGACACCAATGCAGTCACCATCGCAATACCGGCGCTTGGCCCATCTTTTGGCGTGGCGCCTTCCGGTACGTGAATGTGAATGTCGCGTTTTTCGTAGAAATCTTCGTTGATGCGTAAAGTTTCAGCCCGGCTGCGCACGACAGTCATCGCCGCCTGAATAGATTCTTTCATTACATCGCCGAGCGAACCGGTGTGCGTCAGCTTGCCTTTGCCGACCACAGCGGCCGCTTCAATCGTCAGCAAATCGCCGCCAACTGAAGTCCAGGCGAGGCCAGTGACCTGACCAATCCGGTTGCTGTCTTCGGCCTTGCCGTAGTCAAAACGTTGCACACCGAGGAATTCTTCCAGATTTTCCTGGTTGATCCGTACCGTCTTCAGTGTTTTGTTTAACAAAATCTGTTTCACTGCTTTGCGGCACAGTTTAGAAATTTCGCGCTCAAGGCTACGCACACCGGCTTCACGGGTGTAATAACGGATAATGCCGATAATGGCGCTGTCTTCAACTTCCAGCTCACCTTTCTTCAGGCCGTTGCGCTCAATTTGTTTGCTGAGCAGGTGCTGCTTGGCGATATTGAGTTTTTCGTCCTCGGTATAACCAGACAACCGGATCACTTCCATCCGGTCCAGCAAGGCTTCCGGAATGTTCAGGCTGTTACTGGTGGCGAAGAACATCACGTCTGACAAGTCGTAATCGACTTCCAGATAATGGTCGCTGAAGGCCGAGTTCTGTTCCGGGTCCAGCACTTCTAATAAGGCTGCTGCCGGGTCGCCACGAAAATCCGATGCCATTTTGTCGATTTCATCGAGCAGGAACAGCGGGTTACGCACGCCGACTTTGGCCATTTTCTGGATAATTTTACCAGGCATAGAACCAATGTAGGTGCGGCGATGCCCGCGAATTTCTGCTTCATCCCGCACGCCGCCGAGCGCCATCCGCACATATTTGCGGCCGGTTGCCTTAGCAACCGACTGGCCCAATGACGTTTTACCTACACCTGGTGGGCCAACCAGACATAAAATCGGGCCTTTTAATTTGTTAACGCGCTGCTGTACTGCCAGATATTCCAAAATGCGTTCTTTGACCTTATCCAGGCCATAATGGTCGGCATTGAGAATTTCTTCCGCCAGCGCCAGGTTCTTTTTCACTTTAGAACGTGCTTTCCACGGCACCTGCGTCAGCCAGTCGATGTAAGAACGCACCACTGTGGCTTCTGCAGACATCGGCGACATCATTTTCAGCTTAGAAAGCTCTGCACTGGCCTTGTCTTTGGCTTCTGTTGGCATTTGCGCCGCTTCAATTTTGCGGTTGATGGCTTCAAATTCGTCCGGAGCATCGTCCAGCTCGCCAAGCTCACGCTGGATAGCTTTCATCTGTTCGTTCAGATAATACTCGCGCTGGCTTTTCTCCATCTGCTTTTTGACGCGGCTGCGGATACGCCGTTCGACCTGCAGAATGTCAATTTCAGACTCCATCATCGCCATCAGGTATTCAAGCCGTTCAGTGACGTCGATGATTTCCAGCACCTTTTGCTTATCTTCGACTTTCAATGGCATATGGGCGGCCATCGTATCAGCCAGCCGTGCGGCGTCGTCGATACCTGACAGTGCAGTTAACACTTCTGGCGGGATTTTTTTGTTGAGCTTGATATAGCCTTCAAACTGATTGACGGCTGAGCGCAGAAACACTTCCTGCTCCCGGCTATCGAGCTCTGGCGATGCGATGACATCGACGTAAGCCATAAAGGTTTTGTCGGTTTCAGTAAAACCAGCCAGTTTGGCCCGACGGCCACCTTCCACCAGTACCTTGACCGTACCATCCGGTAACTTCAGCAGCTGCAGGATAGTCGCCACAGTGCCGACCTGATACAAGTCAGACTCAGCCGGGTCGTCCAGCGTGGCGTCTTTTTGCGCCACCAGAAAAATTTGTTTGTCTTTGTCCATCGCCGCATCCAGGCATTTGATGGACTTTGCCCGCCCGACGAATAATGGGATCACCATATGCGGATAGACGACCACGTCGCGTAATGCCAGCACAGGCATGTGCAAACGTTCGACTGTTGCTTCTGTCATTAAATTACTCTCGAATTAGTTACTGCAGGCGTGATTAACGAGTATATGGGGTTCAAAAGCTACAGTTCAACGCTGCAATAAAAAAAATGCCAAAAGCCGGATATTATTGGCTAAAGCTACAGCAAGGTATTGAATATGGTGAATTAAACCAGCTGTCGATTCGGCAACTACCTTAAAAGCAAAAAAGGAGCCGAGGCTCCTTTTTCCATCTGTAGCTGCTGATACTCTCAGCAGCTGGCAATGTGCCGCATCAGTGCGATTCAGCCGCGACTTTTTCCGGGCTCTGATACATCAGAATAGGTTGAGACTCACCACGAATGACGGTTTCGTCGACGACCACTTTTGCGACATCCTGCATCGATGGCAGCTCGTACATAGTATCCAGCAGCACACCTTCGACAATTGAACGCAAGCCACGAGCACCGGTTTTACGCTCCATCGCTTTTTGCGCAATGGCTTTGAGCGCGTCTTCGCGGAATTCAAGCTCGACCCCTTCCATCTGGAACAGCGCACCAAATTGCTTGATCAGTGCGTTCTTCGGCTGACTCAGAATTTGCATCAATGCCGCTAAATCCAGTTCCGTCAGCGTAGCGACTACCGGCAGACGACCGATGAATTCCGGGATTAAACCGAACTTTACTAAATCTTCCGGTTCGACGTCGCGGAAACTTTCAGTCAGGCTGCGGCTCGATTCCTTGCTTTTCACCTGAGCGCCAAAACCAATGCTTGAACCTTTGGCACTGCGCTGCTCAATGATTTTATCGAGGCCGGCAAAAGCGCCGCCACAGATAAACAGGATTTTCGAGGTATCGACCTGCAGGAATTCCTGCTGCGGATGTTTGCGGCCACCTTGTGGTGGTACCGATGCAACTGTGCCTTCAATCAGTTTCAGCAGCGCCGGTGGGACACCTGCACCTGAAACATCATGGGTGATAGACGGGTGTTCAGACTTACGCGAAATCTTGT
>SSFI01000034.1 GCA_008015325.1 Rheinheimera sp. | reverse complement strand
GTCACCATGGCTTCGGTGGTGATCATCAGCGAACCAACAGATGCCGCGAATTGCAGTGCAGAACGGGTCACTTTGGTTGGGTCTAGGATACCCATTTCCAGCATGTCGCCGTATACGCCGGTCGCAGCGTTGTAACCATAGTTGCCGGCACCATTTTTCACGTTGTTAACGACAACTGAAGGCTCTTCGCCAGCGTTATCAACGATTTGACGCAGCGGCGCTTCCATCGCGCGCAGCGCAATTTTGATACCGTGGTTCTGGTCTTCGTTGATACCACGCAGCTCAGACAGTTTGGCAGCAACGCGAACCAGCGCAACACCACCGCCTGGGACCACGCCTTCTTCAACAGCAGCACGGGTAGCGTGCAGCGCGTCTTCCACGCGGGCTTTTTTCTCTTTCATTTCGATTTCAGTCGAAGCACCGACTTTGATCACTGCCACGCCACCGGCCAGTTTGGCCAGACGTTCCTGCAGTTTTTCTTTGTCGTAATCAGAAGTGGCATCTTCCACTTGCTGACGGATTTGTTTGACGCGGGCGTCAATCGCTTCCTGGCTGCCAGCACCATCAATGATCGTGGTGTTGTCTTTGGTGATCACCACGCGTTTGGCAGTACCTAAATCTTCCAATGTGGCTTTTTCAAGCTCCAGACCGATTTCTTCAGAAATCACCACACCACCGGTTAATACCGCGATGTCCTGCAACATGGCTTTGCGACGGTCACCAAAACCTGGGGCTTTCACCGCTGACACTTTGACGATACCGCGCATATTATTCACAACCAGCGTTGCTAAGGCTTCGCCTTCTAAATCTTCAGCGATGATTAACAGCGGCTTGCCAGACTTGGCCACACCTTCCAGTACTGGTAACAGTTCACGGATGTTGCTGATTTTCTTATCAACAGTCAGGATAAATGGGTTATCCAGCTCTACCTGACCAGCTTCGGCGTTGTTGATGAAATACGGAGACAGGTAACCGCGGTCAAACTGCATACCTTCAACCACAGCCAGCTCGTTCGCCAGACCCTGACCTTCTTCAACAGTGATGACGCCTTCTTTACCCACTTTGTCCATTGCATCTGCGATGATTTGGCCGATTTCGTCATCAGAGTTCGCAGAAATAGTACCAACCTGCGCGATAGCTTTTGAATCAGTGCACGGCTGAGACAGCGCTTTTAATTCAGCCACGGCAGCGATTACCGCTTTGTCGATCCCGCGTTTTAAATCCATTGGATTCATGCCGGCAGCAACAGCTTTCACGCCTTCGTTGATGATGTTTTGTGCCAGTACTGTGGCAGTGGTAGTACCGTCACCGGCTTCGTCGTTGGCTTTAGAAGCAACTTCTTTCACCATCTGCGCGCCCATGTTTTCGAACTTGTCTTCAAGCTCGATTTCTTTGGCAACAGATACACCGTCTTTGGTGATCAGTGGGGCGCCAAATGATTTGTCCAGAATCACATTGCGGCCTTTCGGGCCTAAAGTAACGCGAACAGCATTTGCCAGAATGTTCACGCCTTTTAACATCTTATTACGGGCTTCATCGCCAAAACGTACGTCTTTTGCAGCCATTTTCTAATTACCTCAAATCAATTCAATGCGTGGGAAAGATCACAACTGAAACTTATTCAGTGATGATGCCAAGGATGTTGTCTTCTTTGGTGATCACGTATTCCTGACCGTCGATTTTCTCAGTGCGCTCGACATAAGCACCGAAAATGACTTTGTCACCCACTTTCACTTCCAGTGGACGCACGCTGCCGTTTTCCAGAATACGACCATTGCCTACTGCAACAACTTCACCGCGGGTCGACTTCTCAGCAGATGCGCCTGTCAGCACGATACCACCGGCTGATTTGCTCTCGGCTTCCAGACGCTTGATGATGACGCGATCATGTAATGGACGAATATTCATGTTTGTTAGCTCCTGAACATGGTTGTGGTTTTAATCCCCTTACGGGGGTTAAAAAATTTTGTATCCGGGATATGGGGTAAACCCGGAAAAAAACCAAGGGTATCGGCGGAAGATTTTTTTATAGCGGTATTTTGGTCATCGCTGAGACAGCCACTACTGCAGGGAATAAATGCTTCCCAACCGCATGCGGAAAGAAAGCGCCGGTTGTACCGGTCTGGTGTCGGCAGGCGTGATTGCGCTACATTAACGCCATATTCGGCAAGCCGTTGTTTGTGACTGTCTGCCAGACCATTTGCCGCTTGTATCCGTATAGCGTGCCGGAAATGATTGCTATCCCGCTCAGTCAGGGCTTTTCGCCCTACCTGCACCGGGTCAATGAGGAATGCTCACCGAATGAATAACCGCCGATCTATTGTCACAGCGCTGTTCAGCTTATTTTTATGGGTTTGTCTGCCGCTGCAGGCCGCAGAACCTGCCATCGCCAGCCAAAATCCGTTACCGGCGCAGAATATTCTGTCCGCCTTGCAAAAACCGCAGTTTTTACCGGTTGACCAGGCCTTTACGCTGGATTTCGCCCAAAGCGGTGAGTCCATCCGGATCAGCTTTCAAATCGCCGACGGTTATTACCTGTATAAACACAAACTGAAAATTGCTGGTGTCGCGGTTAATTTCAGCAACCCGGTTTTACCGGCCGGTTTGCCGCATGAAGACGTATATTTCGGCAAAACCGAAATTTACCGCCATCAACTGGTGTTTGACGTCAAGCTGGCAAATATCGATGCAGACGCCAAATTAAAAGTCCGTTATCAGGGCTGCGCCGATGCAGGCCTGTGTTACCCGGTGGAAACCCGCGAAATTCCGCTGATTAGCGCAATCAAGCCGGACAGCAGCGCCGCAGTATCGGCTGAAACCACAGTAACATCTGCAGCATCGGCAGCGCCTGTCTCCAGCCAGATTGGTCTGGCCGAGCGCTTAAGCAGTGATAAAAGCCTGCTGACCTTAGGACTGTTTTTCCTGCTTGGTTTAGGCCTGGCCTTCACGCCTTGTGTGTTTCCTATGTACCCGATTTTGACCAGCATTATTGTTGGACAAGGCCAGCAATTGAGCCACGGCCGCGCCTTTCGGTTGTCTTTTGCTTATGTGCAAGGTATGGCGCTGACTTACTCGGCTCTGGGTTTAGTGGTGGCCAGCGCAGGTGTGAAATTTCAGGCTGCGTTCCAGCATCCGGCGGTCTTAATCGGCATGAGTCTGCTGTTTGTGTTATTGGCAGGCGCCATGTTTGGCTGGATTAATCTGCAACTGCCAGCACGCTGGACGGAGAAACTAACCGCCACCAGCAACCGCCAGCAAGGTGGTTCCGTCAAAGGCGCACTGGTGATGGGCGCTTTATCTGGCCTGGTCGCCTCCCCTTGTACCACAGCGCCGCTGACCGGCGTGCTGCTGTATATCGCGCAAAGTGGTGATTTGGCCTATGGCGCGCTGGTGCTGTATATCCTGAGCCTCGGCATGGGCCTGCCGCTGTTGATTTTGGGTAGCAGTGGCGGCAAATGGCTGCCAAAACCCGGCGCCTGGATGGATGTCATTAAAGCGATTTTCGGTTTCCTGCTGTTATCAGTGCCGTTAATGCTGTTATCACGCATTGTTGCCGCGGAAGTGCTGTTAGTACTGGGGTCTGTGTTAGCGCTGGGCTTTGCGCTCTATCTGCAGCAAGTACAGCAATTGCTGAAAACCGCGCTGGCCAGAAGCTTATGCTGGCTGGTTGCCACGCTGTTGGTCTGTGCTGTGGTGCTGGCAAATTATCAGCAGTGGCTGGCACCGGGCGTGCAAACCCAGCCTGCGCCAATCAACAGCCAGCAGGCCGGCCAGTTTATCGACATTAAAACCCTGGCAGATTTGGACGCACAGCTGGCAGAAGCTAAAGCGCAAAACCAATATGTGATGCTGGATCTATTTGCCGAGTGGTGTGTCGCCTGCAAGGAATTTGAGCACATCACTTTTGCCGATGCCGGCGTCAAAACCGAAATGGCGAAAATCCGCCTGTTGCGCATCGATGTGACCAAAGCCACTGAGCAGGATCAGCAGGTTTTGGACAAGTTTCAGGTGCTGGGTTTACCAACTTTATTGTTTTTTGCACCGAACGGCAGCGAATTAACGACATCCCGCATCACTGGTTTTATGGGGCCAGATGCGTTTAAAGCGCATCTTACCCAGCTGCAGCAATAAGGCTGCAGCACCCGACGGGCGTGGTTTGTGATACTACTCAGACCACGCCCCCACTGCTCAATCTGCCATTACAACAACAGCGGCGAAAAGTTCCCATCTGCTGATAAGACCAGTATTTTGCTGCCATTTGCTGCGATTTCACTATAATGAGGCGCAAATCTGCAAATGCCCGCCAGATTTCCGCTGAAAAAGATTGTTTTTTCACCGACCTTTGGCAGGATGGAAGCAGATCCAGAATTATCAACGGAATAATCGACAAATGACTGCCAAATTACGGATTTTGCTGTTAAACGGTCCGAACCTGAATATGCTGGGGCAACGTGAGCCACATATTTATGGCGCACAAACGCTGGCGCAAATCGTCAGCGATCTGCAGCAAACCGCCGCGTCGATGCAGGTTGAATTATCTCATCTGCAGTCGAACGCTGAGCATGAACTGGTCGGCGCTATCCAGCAGAGCCTGGGCCAGCAGGATTTTATCATTATCAATCCGGGCGCTTTCACCCATACCAGCGTCGCTATCCGTGACGCCTTACTGGCGGTGGCCGTGCCATTTATTGAAGTGCATTTGTCGAATGTTCACGCCCGCGAAGCATTTCGCCGGCATTCATATTTATCCGATATCGCAAAGGGTGTGATCTGTGGTCTGGGTGCAAACGGTTACCGTTATGCGCTGGACGCAGCGGTCAAAACGCTGAACAGCACGCCCGCTAACCCATAAATTCCAACCAAGTCAGGCGCAAACGTCATGGATATTAGAAAAATTAAAAAACTGATCGAACTTCTGGAAGAATCCGGCATTAACGAGCTGGAAATCACTGAAGGTGAAGAATCTGTGCGCATCAGCCGTGGTGGTCCGGTGCAGCAATATGCGCCGGTCCACTACACTGCAGCACCAGCTGCAGCACCTGCACCAGCCGCAGCTCCGGCTGCAGCACCCGCCGCCGCTGCTGCACCGGCTGTGACAGGTCATCAGCTGCGCTCACCGATGGTCGGTACTTTCTACCGTGCAGCTTCACCAACGTCGAAGAACTTCGCTGAAGTGGGTCAGAGCGTCAAAGTCGGCGATACGCTGTGTATCGTTGAAGCGATGAAAATGATGAACCAGATCCAGGCAGACAAAGCCGGTACTATAACGGCCATTCTGGTAGAAAACGGCGAGCCGGTTGAATTTGACCAGCCTTTATTTGTGATCGAATAACCGAAAAGGCCGACACATGTTAGAAAAAGTGCTGATAGCCAACCGGGGCGAAATTGCGCTGCGTATTTTACGCGCCTGCAAAGAACTCGGTATCAAAACTGTCGCGGTGCACTCCACCGTCGACCGTAACCTCAAGCATGTGCTGCTGGCGGACGAGACCATCTGTATTGGCCCTGCCCCATCACCACAAAGCTACCTGAATATTCCGGCATTAATCGCCGCCGCCGAAGTGACTAACGCCCAGGCCATTCACCCGGGCTATGGTTTCCTCGCTGAGCGCGCTGATTTTGCCCAGCAAGTCGAAGAAAGTGGTCTGGTGTTTATTGGCCCACGCCCGGAATCCATCAGCCTGATGGGTGATAAAGTCTCCGCTATCGAAGCGATGAAAAAAGCCGGTGTGCCTTGTGTGCCAGGTTCTGACGGCGCGGTCGGCGACGACGCGGACACCAACAAAGCCATCGCTAAACGTATTGGTTACCCAATCATCGTCAAAGCCGCTGGCGGCGGTGGTGGCCGTGGTATGCGTGTAGTGCGCAGTGAAGATGAGCTGGTGTCATCGATTGAGATGACCAAAGCCGAAGCCAAAGCCGCTTTTGGTAATGACATGGTCTACATGGAGAAATTCTTGGAAAACCCACGTCATATCGAAATTCAGGTATTAGCCGACGGTCAGGGCAAAGCCATTCACCTAGGTGAGCGCGACTGTTCGATGCAGCGCCGTCACCAGAAAGTAGTTGAAGAAGCACCGGCACCAGGTATCACGCAGGAACAGCGCGACTTTATCGGCGGCCGTTGTGTGCAGGCTTGTATTGACCTGAATTATCGCGGTGCCGGTACTTTTGAATTCCTCTATGAAAACGGCGAATTCTTCTTTATCGAGATGAACACCCGGATCCAGGTGGAACACCCGGTCACTGAGATGATCACCGGCGTGGACTTGATCAAAGAGCAGTTGCGCATCGCCTCTGGTATGCCGCTGTCGATTAAACAATCGGATATCGTCATTCGCGGCCATGCTGTGGAATGCCGTATCAACGCTGAAGATCCAAAAACCTTTATCCCGTCGCCAGGCACTATTACCCGCTTCCACCCACCAGGTGGCAACGGCGTGCGCTGGGATTCGCATATTTATGCCGATTACACAGTGCCGCCTAACTACGATTCGATGGTCGGTAAGCTCATCACTTATGGTGAAAACCGTGGGATCGCCATTGCGCGGATGCGTAATGCGCTCGGCGAGCTGCTGGTCGGTGGTATCAAAACCAACATCGACCTGCACAAAGAGATTATGAGTGATGCTAACTTTAATCAGGGTGGCACCAACATTCATTATCTTGAGCACAAACTTGGCATGAAATAAGTCGGAATTGCTCTGACTTTTTTGCAAGCAAAGGCGCCAGATGGCGCCTTTGCTATATCCACGACGTGAAGGGACGGCGCAAACGCAAGGAGCAGATTGTGCCGGCAGCCATAGCAGCCCAATGGCGTTAAGACAAAACCTTGCCTGTCCTGTTATAATCCGCTGCTTTGACAGCTGCCGGAAATCGCTATGCCCTGGATCCAACTGCGCGTAAACACCACTGAAAAACATGCTGAGACCGTCAGCGACATGCTGATGAGCTGGGGCGCCCAGGCCGTGAGTTTTGTCGACGCGCACGACACCCCGATTTACGAACCAATGCCCGGCGAAGTGATTTACTGGGCTAATACCGTGGTGGTTGGTCTGTTTGATGCAGAGCAGGACATGGACAAAGTGATCCGCAAGCTGCAGCAGGTCAGCTTGTTTAAGCACGGCGTACAATACAAGCTGGAACAGCTGGAAGACAAAGACTGGGAACGCGAGTGGATGGACAACTTCCACCCTATTCGCTTTGGCCAGCGCTTGTGGGTTTGCCCAAGCTGGCGCGAAATCCCTGACCCGACTGCGGTGAATGTGATGCTGGACCCTGGCCTCGCTTTTGGCACCGGCACTCACCCCACTACTGCGCTTTGTATGGAATGGCTGGATGCACAGGAACTCAGCGACAGTCTGGTAGTTGATTTTGGTTGTGGTTCCGGCATTCTGGGCATCGCGGCGCTGAAACTCGGCGCCAAACGTGTGGTTGGTATCGACATTGACCCGCAGGCGATTGAAGCCAGTACTGCCAACGCGGCGCGGAATGATGTCGCCGGCCAGATTGAGTTGTATTTACCCAAAGATCAGCCGAAATTAGCCGCAGATGTGGTAGTGGCCAATATCCTCGCCGGCCCGCTGGCGGAACTGAGTCAAATCATCAGCGCCTACGTCCGCCCGGGTGGTTTGCTGGCGTTATCCGGTATTCTGGAAAGCCAGGCGCAATCGGTGATAGATGCCTACAGCGCAGAATTTGACTTTGACCCGGTCGCAGTCAAAGACGAATGGGTGCGCTTAAGTGCGCGCAAGCATCAGATCGGCTGAATCGGTTTCGTCGTCAGACAGCACCAGGGTATAAAGCCGGTGCTGTCGCCAGAAATAACGCCCGCGGAATAATCCCCCTTGCCGCCAGCGCTCACTCCAGGGTTGGGTCAGCCTCAGCGCGAAATGCTGCTCTGTGATCACGACTAATTCGGCCGCCGAAAAATCCATCACGCGCCGACACTGCGGATACAAAGCTTTATACAGACTTTCTTTCGCGGAAAACCCCAGCGTCAGCACCGCATTTTCTGTCAAACCAGCCGCGAGTCCCAGGCTGAGTTCCGGGGCAGAAAGGATCTCAGTGCCCAGCAGCTGCTGTTGTTGCTGACTCAAAGCGCACTCGATATCAACACCAAGCACGGACTGACCAGCCAGCCCGGCCGGCTGTAGTGCAGCGAAAACCAGGCCATCGCTGTGCGACAAACTGCCAATCTGGCCTGGTGGCCAGCGCGGACAACGATCGGCTCCGGCCAACAGCGGCAACACCGCCAGCCCGCAATGTTGCTGTAAATAACGCACCAGCAAGCGACCAGCCAGATATTCGGCCTGACGCGATGACACCGATGCCTGGACTTCAGCCGGAAACACCATATGGGACTGCCTGAACGCATCACTCTGATACTGCACAGCGTGAAAAGCAGCAATGGCAAAAACCGCCGCCCCTTCGCGCCACACCAGCTCCGGTTGCCAGAACTCCGTTTCACTCCATGCCATGATTTGTCCCTGCTGCGTCGGTTCGGTCGCCATTTTGCAATATATTTTTTACATTCAGCAAGCGTCACCGCATCCTCACGGCCAAATCAGCCGAGCAGCGACTACGCCCGGTCATGCGCCAATGGACAGTTACAAGACAGTTTCGTCACCTTGTTAATATATTTAAAACCATAAGTTTATTTTTATTTGATATCAGCAGGCTGCTCGCCCGGCCATGAAATCGCCTTTGTTATTCTCGCAGCCGCATGAAACACCCCCTATCGCTATCACATGGCTGCAGGGAAAACCGATTGAGGCGGCCGGCGGCCATCTGTTTACAAAGGAGAGCAGGGTGAGTACCGAAACACGGACAAATGAAATTGCGATTATTGGCATGGGTTGCCGCTTCCCGGGTGGTGCTGACGATCCGGCCGCCTTTTGGCAAATGCTGACCCAAGGCGTTGATGGGATTGTCGATGTGCCGCCCGAGCGTTGGGATATCCGCAAATACTACGACGCCGATCCGCACAAAGCTGGTAAAACTTACGCACGGCAAGGCGGCTTCATCCGCCAGCGCCTGGATCACTTTGACCCGCAGCCGTTTTCAATGTCACCCAAAGAAGCCGAAGTCATAGATCTGATGCAACGGCTGTTGCTCGAAGTTGCCTGGGAAACGCTGGAAGATGCCGGCATGCCCCAGCAGCTGGCAAAACAAAAAACCACTGGTGTGTTTATTGGTGCCTTTGCCATCGACAATAAAGCTATCCAGCTCGATGGTGACAATTTATACGAGACCGACTCTCACACCGCTTTTGGTGTGACTATGGCACTGCTGTCGAATCGCATTTCCTATGCCTTTGATTTAACAGGCCCAAGCTTTACCGTCGATACCGCCTGCTCAGCGTCCATGACGGCGCTGCATCTGGCGGTGCAAAGCCTGCGCAATGGTGATTGTGAAATGGCACTGGTCGGTGGCGCGAACGCCATGATGACGCCGCATTACCCGGTGGTCATGAGCAAAGGCCAGTTCCTGTCGGCACATAGCCGCTGTAAAGCCTTTGATGCTGATGCCGGCGGTTATGTGAGGGCTGAAGGCGCCGGCATGGTGTTATTAAAACCGCTGACGGATGCGGTCAGGGATGGCGATCACATTCACGCCGTCATTGTCGAAACCGGGATTAATCAGGATGGCCAGACCAAAGGCATCTCGTTACCCAATCCGGACGCCCAGTTCCGGTTACTTGAACAGGTCTATCAGCGGGCCGGCGTTGCTGCAGAACAGCTGAGTTACATCGAAGCCCATGGTACCGGTACCCGCGTCGGCGACCCGTTGGAAATTGCCGCTCTGGGTCGGGCCCTGGCCGGACGTTCGCTGCAACAACCCTGTCTGATTGGTTCAGTTAAAACCAATATTGGCCATACCGAAGCCGCATCCGCCATGGCGGGTCTGATTAAAGCAACTTTGATAGCGCGGGAAAAACAGGTACCGGCCAATCTGCATTTTCACACGCCAAACCCGGAGATCCCTTTTGCTGAATTGCCATTAAAGGTAGTCACCGCATTGACGCCGCTGGATGCCGATAAAACTCATTTTATCGGCGTCAATTCTTTTGGTTACGGCGGCAGCAACGGCCACGTGATAGTGCGCAGCACCCAACAACACGAATTCCCCACGTCGGCACCGGCGGTGCAACACGAAGCGCGACAGATGCTGGTGCCGTTCAGCGCACGCTCGGAACGGGCGCTGCAGGAAGTTCTCCAGCGCTTCCGGGATCAACTGAAACAACAACCGGATATTGCGCTGGCAGATTGGGTTTATAGCCTCAGTCGCCGTCGCACCGCGCTGACTCACCGGCTTTGTCTGCTGGCCGACAGCCCGGCCACGCTGTTGCAGCAGCTACAGCAACAACTTTCTCAGCCATTACAGGTCCGGCAATGCCACCAGAATCTGCAGCGTCTGGCGATGGTCTGTACCGGTATGGGCCCACAATGGTGGGGCATGGGCCAGGAACTATACCGCACTGAACCGGTATTTCGGGCTGCACTGGAGCAGGTTGACCAGGTATTTCATGCAGTCGCGGGCTGGTCTGTGCTCAGTGAAATGCTGCGGGACGAAGCCAGCTCCCGTATGCATGAAACGCAAGTGGCGCAGCCTGCGAACTTCGCGCTGCAGGTGGCCTTGTTTGAGCTTTGGGCCCATTTTGGTGTGAAACCGGCCGTGCTGATTGGCCATAGTGTTGGAGAAGTGGCTTCCGCTTATCTGTCGGGCGCGCTGAGCCTGCAGGATGCCTGTAAGGTCAGTTATCACCGCAGTCGTCTGCAGCAACAATGTGCCAACCTCGACGGTGGCATGCTGGCCGTCGGACTTACAGAAGGTGTTTGCCAGACCTGGCTGCAACAATTCCCGGCCATTGAAATCGCTGCGTTAAACGGGCCCGAGGCGCTGACGCTGGCCGGGCCGCGTCCGGCACTGCAGGCGCTGGCACAACAGCTGGAGGAACAGCAGATTTTCTGCCGGCTGTTACAGGTGGAAATCGCTTATCACAGCAGCCAGATGCAGCAGATCGAAAGCGAACTGCTGGAGGTTCTGTCAGATCTGCAACCGCGCGCCTGTCGCATCCCGCTGGTGTCGACTGTCACAGGCCTCGAAATCTGCGGCGAAACACTGGATGCTGGTTACTGGTGGCGCAATGTGCGCCAGACTGTGTTGTTTGCCGCAGGGTTCCAATCTGTGCTGGCGCTTACGCCGGATGCAGTACTCGAACTGGGGCCACACCCGGTATTAAAACAAAATATTCGCGAGCTGCTGAGTCAACAAGGGCTGGACCTGCCGCAGCTGGCCAGCTTACAGCGTAAAGCGCCTGAGCAGAGCTTTTTCCTCGGCGAACTGGCGCGTTGGTTTAATCAGGGTGGCGCACTGCACTGGCAGGCCTTTTATGGCGCCTCGCCGCGTTATGTGCCACTGCCGTTATATCCGTGGCAACGTGAACATTTATGGCGGGAGTCTGGCCGCTCGGTGGAACGTCGCATCGGGCGCTCCGGTGCGGTCTACCTGAACGAACAATTACCAGGCGCCGGGACCGCCTGGGGTGGCGAGATCAACCGGCATTTTATGCCTTATCTGTCCGACCACCAGGTCAATGCCAGTGTGGTCTTTCCGGGGGCAGCCATTATTGATGCATTGTTTTGCGCCGCAGCGGAACTCAGTGGCGCTGCCAGCCTGCCGCTGGAGCAGCTGCAGATTGAAAAAATGCTGCAGGTGCCGGCCCATGCCGTCATGAAAACTGAGATCCGTTACAACGCAGCGCAGCGCCTGCTGGAATTATCCAGCCGGGATCAGGCCGACAAACTCAGCCAGTGGCAGCGCAATGCCAGTGCCCGGCTCTGCCAGTATCCGGTACCGGTGCCAGCACTGGATGGCCAGCATTTACTGGATTTAGCCGCAGATCCGGCACAGATCCGGCATTTCTATCAGACAGCAAGCAGCATCGGGCTGCAGTATGGTCCGGCATTTCAGACACTGACCGCGCTGCGGATACAACCAGACAGCGTCAGCGCCCGCCTGCTGCTGGGGGATGCCGCTGCCCAGGAGGCTGGCCAGTATCTGCTGCACCCGACCCTGCTTGATGGCGCCTTTCAGTCATTACTGGCCCTGGTTGGCGACGGACCGGCTTATGTGCCGCAGCGCTGTGGCCGTTTAACACTGCTGCAGCTGCCCGGCGACATCTGTTTCAGCCACTGCCGTCTGCTGGAAAAAACCACGAGTAGCCTGCGCTGTGAACTGGCGCTTTACAACGATGCCGGCGTGTTGTGTTTGTTGCTGGAAGATCTGGAATGCCGTGCCATTGAACTGGCTGCAGAGCAACAACAGGTGCAGAATCCGGTCAATTACCAGCTGCAATGGCTGCCACAAGCCGAATTGCCGGCATTGCAGGCGTTGCCCCGTCGGGTGCTGATCATTGACGATGGCAGTGAACTGGCCTTTGCCACCAATGCTGAGCTGCAGCAACGCGGCGTTCTGGTGCGCAGTTATCGCGTTGGCAGCCTGCCGCCGCAGGGACTGGAGCAACCTGATGTGTTGCTGGATTTCAGTGCCTGTCTCTGGCCTGAAATGCTTTTGCAGCAACCAGAACTGTTGCTGAGCCGCCTGACCGATGCGATTCAGTCCAGCCGTGCTTTGTTACAGCGCTTAGATGACGGCAAACAGCCGTGGCGTTACCTGCGCCTGACTATCGCCGCCTGTCAGGTCCTGCCGGACGATTCGGCACCCAACTGGTCCGCAGCCGCACTGACTGGCCTCAGCGCCGCCATCATCAACGAATACCCGGTGGTGTTTTGCCAGAATCTGGATTTGAGCAGTGACGGTCGCGCCGCGTTACAGCAGCTGCTCCAAGAACTGCAAATCGCCGATCAGACCAGCGATGTGGCCTGGCGCGACAACAACCGTTACCGGCGTGAACTCTGTGCCGAACCGGCACAAAGCAGCGCCTGGCAACAAATTGCGGCAGACACCAACAGCCCGGTCGAGCTGCGTCAATTTGCGATGACCACAGTGCAGAGCAACACAGATAACGACAGTTTCACCGGCTGTTGTGCCAGCCCGGCCGTAGATAGCACAACCAGCGACACCACAGCCGGCACCTACCAGCTGACGCTGCATAGCGCGGCTTTATCTGCGGCACTGCGTCAGGGCCTGCCGGCGGATTTACTCGCGGTTGCTCAAGTCCGCCAGACGCCACCGGTTGCGACTTATCAGCACGGTGATCTGGTGCTGTTGAGCCAGCGTCAACAACGGCTGCAAAGTCAGCGCACCGCCAGCGCTGCCGAACTGCTGCCGCTGCCGGATGGCTTTTTACCGGCGCAAATCGCACTGGTTGAACCTTATACACAAGCACTGTATTGCCTGACCGGCTTGTCGGCCCCCACCGCCGGCCAGCGCTTGTTACTGACCGATCTGCCTGCGGCGCTGGAACAGGCGCTGCGGCATGTTGCAGCGACCATGCATCTGCAGGTCACTGTGCTGCAAGACCACACCGGCACTGACGACGAACCATCAGCCGCCCGGTTACCGGCGCAACAACATTTTGGCTGCTACGACCTGAGCTTTTTCCGGCCATTGCTGCAGCAGGCACCATTTGATCTGATGATTTCAGCAGCCAGCAGCGAAATTCGTGACAAATTGCTAAGCCTGCCTGGCCGACAACGCCAGTTAATTGACCTCAGCCAACAGCCGCTGGACAGCACGCGGTTGAGTCAGGACGACCTGCTCTGCCAACCGGATTTGGCTGAGCTGCTGCATAACCCCGGACACCGCAGATTTGTCAGCGCAGCACTGCAATTTATCGTGCAGCACAGCGCCGAACTGAGCGCCACACAGAGCTGTCCGGCGGCATTACTGGCGCAAACCGACCAGCTCAGTGACAACTTCGACAGCGTGTTGCTGCATCAGCAGCCGCTGCTGTTGTTAGCGCCTTTTGCTACACCATGGCTGCCGCCGCAAAGCTCAGTACTAATCACCGGTGGCGCTGCCGGTTTTGGTCTGACCATGGCCAGACAGCTGGCTGATTGGGGCGCCGCCCGGCTGGTGCTGGCAAGTCGCAGTGGCCAGCTTGAAGCAAAAGCGCTGCAACAGCTGCAACAGCGCGGTGTGCAGGTTGAGACTGTGGCGCTGGATGTCACGGATGCCGGCGCTGTGCGTGACGCTGTAGCTTTAGCCAACCATCCGGCCATGCCGCTGCGGATTGTGGTGCATTGTGCCGGCGTGCTGGCCGATGGCTATCTGCGTGATCTCAGCGCAGACACTTGTCGCAGCGTGCTGGCACCGAAAATTCTGGGCGCCCTGCATTTGCATCAGGCACTGGCCGCCCTGCCGCCACAACAGCTGCAGCGTTTTATTTGCTGCTCATCGGTGTCGGCGCTGGTTGGAAATCCGGGTCAGGCCAACTATGTGGTCGCCAACAACTGGCTGGATGAGTTCTGTCACTGGCGCTGCCGGCAAGGCTTGCCAGCGTTATCTGTGAACTGGGGGGCGCTGGCCGGTGCCGGTATGGTGGCCCGCGATGCCCAGGTGCGCACAATTCTGGCCGGACAAGGCGTGCATGCCATCAGTGACCATTATGCCTTTGACCAATTGCGATATGCACTCAGCAGCGACACAACGCAGGTCGGCATTATGGATATCGAATGGCCGCTCTGGTTTAACGCCAATCAGGCCGCCCGCCGATCCGGGCGTTTCCGCCAAATAGTGCAGCAGTTTGGTCAGCAACACAGTGCCGGCCGGCAGTTCCGTCAGCAACTACAAACCCTGCCGGCTGCGGAACGCAAAAACGCTTTGTTACAGGCGTTGCAGAAGCAAGTGGCAAACCTGCTGCGGTACCAGCCTGAGCAGGTTGATGTGCGCATCAGCCTGACCCAGCTTGGCGTCGACTCCCTGACCACTAATCAGCTCAGCAAACAGCTGCTCACCCAGTTAGGACTAGCCATTTCCAGTATGAGCCTGCTGGCAGGCCCGTCTTTGGAGCAACTGGCGCAGCAGCAGCTGGCATTGCTTAACGAAGACGCCGCCCTGGTCTGACATTTGGCCCACACCGGCTGGCAGCCTTGCTGCCAGCCTGCCTGTTCTCATTAAAAGAAGGAGTTTTTACATGTCTTTACTGGTCGCTCCAAGCACCATCCTGAAAGCGCTGCGCTGCAATGATCCGACAGCGCCGACAGTGGTGGCATTTCATTATGCCGGCGGCAACAGCCGGATCTTCGCACCCTGGCAGCAGGAACTGCCGGCCGCAATGAATCTGCTGACCGTGCAGTTACCGGGCCGGGATGAACGCCGGCATGAACCCTTACCGCAGGACTTGCGTCAGCTCGCCCGCGAATGTGCCGGCGCGCTGCAAGTTTATCCGGGCGAGTTACTGCTGTTTGGCCACAGCATGGGCGCGTTGCTGGCTTTTGAAACGGCTTGCCAGCTGTATGCTCTTGGCAAGCCGGTGCGGCATCTGCTGTTATCAGCCCGACCGGCACCGCAGTTGCCGGTCCGGTCCCGCCGCTCTCACCTGACCAATGACATGCTAATTGATGAGCTGCGCCGGCTTGGCGGTACGCCGCAGGAACTGCTGCAAAATCCGCAATTGCTGGCACTGGTGCTGCCGGTACTCCGAGCCGACTACGCCATGCTGGAAAATTACCATTATCAGCCCCACCCCGCCGCGCGGCAGCTCAGTGCCACGCTGTTGGCCGGGCGGCAGGACCGGCTGGTCAGCCCTTTTGAGGTCACCGCCTGGCGGCAGGTATTGGCAAACGACACTCCGCTGCGTCAGTTTGACGGTGATCACTTTTACCTGCACCAGCAAATCAGTGCGCTGTGCCGGCTTTGTGCAGATCTGTTGCTGCCACAAACCACAGATGCGCAGGAGGAACTGGCATGAGCAAATGGCAACAAGATCCGCGGGTGAAAACTCCGGGCAAACTGGCGTTGGCGTTGCATAAGCTGGAGGTGCACACGATGGCGCTGCTGATCCGTCTCAGCATTCAGTTGCGTTATTGGCGGGCTTACCGCCAGGCGGGCTCTGCACTGGAGCGCGGCAACTTGCGGATCCAACGTGATTTTCGTCTCAACTTCGCACTCGGTGGCGACGCCGCGCTGCGCCGTTTTAAATTCCGCTGCCGCTACAGCCGTTATTATCAGCTGCAGTTGCTGCGCCAGATCCTGCAGCAACAAGCGCAGACTGTGTTTGGCCGCGAACATCGTTTTGCCGATATTCAAAGCCTCAGCCAATACCGTGAGCAAGTGCCGCTGCAGGATTACGAAAAGCTGCGGCCTTATATACAGCGTCATCTGCAAGGTGAAGCTGACGTGCTGTTGCAAGGTAAACCCTGTTATTACGCCACTACCAGTGGCTCAACCGGTGAGCCAAAATTTATCCCGGTGACCCGGGCCCAGCAGCAATCGGCGCATCAGGATGCGGCCCGGTTGTGGGGCTATAGCCTGGCGCAAAATCATGCCGGTGCTTTTGCCGGCAAATCGCTGGTGATTGTGTCGCCAGCGGTAGAAGGCCATGCACCGGACGGCACACCTTATGGCTCTATCTCCGGACAATATATTCAGGACCTGGATGAGGCCATCAAACACAAATATCTGCTGCCTTATGCGGTGTATTGCATCAAAGACTACGATGCCCGCTATTACACCATTCTGCGGCTGGGGATGGCTGCTGCCGATGTCAGCCTGGTGTCGTCAACCAACCCATCGACCTTAAGCCTGCTGGCGGAAAAAGGTGCTTTATGGCAAGACATGCTGCTGGACGATTTGGCGCATGGCGGCATTAACAGCCAGTTTGCGCTGGAACCGGAGATCCGGGCCGCTTTGTTGCCGCTTTGCCCGGCCAATCCGCGCCGGGCCACGGCCCTGCGCGCTTTGCAGCAACAGGACCCGGAACAGCGGCTGCGGCCATATCATTACTGGCCACAGCTGGCCGTGATTGCTTGCTGGACCGGCGGTAACTCGGCATTTTTCCTGCAAAAAATGCAGCAATGGTACGGCCGGGTGCATATCAAAGATCTGGGTTTTCTCGCCTCGGAGATCCGCGGCTCTATCCCGCTGGCGCTGGACCAAAGTGCAGGCCTGTTGACCATCGAGGATAATTTTTTTGAATTTGTCCGGGTCAGCGATACGCAGAAAGAAGCGCAGCACGGCGACGGGCGGCCTGAACAGCGGCAATATCTGCTGGCTGACGAGCTCTGTATTGGCGAGCACTATTACCTGTATTTCAGCAACACTGCAGGCCTGTACCGCTACGATTTGAATGACATTATCGAAGTCAAAGGCTTCCACAGCACAACACCGCTGATTGATTTTGTCCAGAAAGGTAAAGGGGTCACCAACATTACCGGGGAGAAAATCTACGAGCAGCAAGTGCTGGCGGCAGTCACTGCTGCGCAGCAACAAACAACGTTGCACTGTGTGTTTTTTCAGTGTCTGGCCTCAGCCCCACAGGGCGGTTACCAGCTGTTTGCTGAGTTCAGTCAGGCACCCGGGAACTCCCAACTACAGCACTTTGCCAGCGCTTTTGAACAGGCACTGCAGCAGCAGAACATCGAGTATCGCAGCAAAAGGTTGTCGCAACGCCTTGCCGCTGTGCAGGTCCATGCGTTGGCCAGCGGCAGCCTGGAGCAGTTTAAATGCCGCCGGGTCGCTGCTGGTGTCCGCGAAGCCCAATTCAAAACGGTGCCGTTAACGGCTGACGCCAGCCTCAGCGCTGAATTTGTCATTATCAGCAGCACTGCTGCCAAGGAAAATCAATATGTTGCCTGAATTTTGTCGCATGCTGCAACGTGTCGTACTTTGCAGTCTGCTTTTCGTTTTACTGCTGGGCTCCACGCTCAGCCAGGCCGCCAGCAGCGCTTTTTTTCAACTGAATCACTCCGGCCGCCAGGGGATATTGCACTACAGCGACCCCTTGCTCAGTCAGGCAGGTCAGCCGGTGCATTATCAGCTGCGCTACACCTACTGGTTGCCGGGGCGCAGTAACGGCAAGGTGATTATTTACAATCATGGCCTGCAGAGTCATCGTGGCTGGTTTTATGGCAGTGCCGAATATCTGGCGATCCTCGGGTATACCGTGTACGCCTTTGACCGCGTCGGCGCGGGTCAATCCTCAGCCGGCGTGTCGGTGCGGCCGGCCAATGACAGTGACTCCGGTGCAAGTTTGATCCGCCAGCACGGCCATGTCGACCGCTGGCAAGTCTGGACCGACAGCCTGGATCAGATGGTCCGGCTGGTGCGCAAACGCCATCCGTCACTGGAACTGAACCTGTGGGCCAACAGCTTTGCTGCCCATATTCTGACCGGCTATATCAACAGCTACCCGGACCGGGGCGTGTACCATCTGGTGTTTACCACACCCGGGCTGTTTTCCCGCCTGCCGTTGCCATTTACTATTCCTGAGCTGATTGCTGCGGCTCCGGGCCAATATTTTGCTTCGACCATACCGGAACAACAGGGCGACCAGGGTGCCACTTTATTTACCTCAGATCCGTTTTATCAGTGGGCGATCAGCACTGATGGTTATTCACAACGCCGCTTTAGCCGGGAGTTTTACCTGGCCGTCGGTGGTTTGACTCAATTTAACCTGTTACGCACCAGTTTCAGTACAGACCCACTGGCCCGTTTCCCGCGCTTCTATTTATATGTGCCTGCCGATCCGATGATGGACAATCAGCGGCTGCGCAGTTATCTGACGCTGGCACCAGACAACACCGTGGTCAAGGCTTACAGTGGCGGTGACGACCACCGGCATTTGTTGGCTTTTGCCGCAGATATGCAACAAAGCATTCTGGATATTGATGATTTCCTGCATGACCGGCCGGTACAGGGACAGGAGGTGTTACAGGTGCCGGCACAGCAGCCGTTGATGGTCTTACCGGAGCATTGGTTATGATGTCTGACTGGCCATTTCAGCCAGCATTGCAAATCAGTGCTATCCGGCTATTCCAAACCGAAATCCCGTTTCAGCTGAGTTTTAATCACGCCACGCAGCAAAGAGCGGCCGTGACCGGCATCGTGCTGCAACTCACTTCCGCCTGCGGCCGGCATGGTTTTGGTGAGGTGCTGCCACGGCCTTATGTCAGCGGTGAGACTGATGCGTCAGTCCTGGCAGCGCTGGGCGAAGTGGTACTGCCGGCGCTCGCCGGCCGCTGCTTTGCCAGTGTTGGCGCTGTCAGGCATTACCTTGGCAACTTTTATCAACAACACCTTGCATTAGCGCCCACCGCCAGCTGCGTCCGGACTGCGGTTGATCTGGCGCTGCTCGATTTAGCCGGTCAGTGCCTGCAACAACCGCTGGCGAGGCTGCTCGCAGACGGGCCGGTTCACGCACTGTCTGAGACCGGCATCACTGCACCTTTACAAGCGGAGGTGCTGCAGTACAGCGGAACTTATGGCCTCGGCGATGCCGCGCTACAGCGGCGCTATCAGCAGGCGTATCAGGCGCTGGACCTGCAGGCATTTAAGCTTAAGGTTGGTGTGAACCTCGATGCCGAACTGGCGCTGCTACGCACCTTGCAGCAGGCCCATCTGCAGGCCAGCTGGCGGGTTGATGCCAACGGCGCCTGGTCGCTGACACAGGCCAGGGCTGCCATTCCACAGCTGCTGGCTCTCGGAGTGCAGTCCATTGAGCAACCGCTGGCCGCCAGTGACAAAGCCGGTTATCTGGCGCTATTTGCCGAATTTGGCGATGCTGTCCCGCTGATGCTCGATGAGTCCTTTTGTCGCTGGTCAGATTTAGATTATCTGCTGAACGCCGGTTTTCAGCCGGCACTGAATCTGCGGGTGTCTAAATGCGGCGGCATATTATCGACGCTGGCGTTGGCGACACAGGCACGTCAGCACGGCCTGCTGTATCAGTTGGGCGCTCAGGTCGGGGAAACGGTGATCCTGACACGGGCCGGCCAGCTGGTGGCGGCCATGCTGGGTGACTGTCGTTACCACGAAGGGGCCTTTGGTGACTATTTGCTGAGCCACGACCTGCAGCAGCCATCGCTGCGCTTTGGCGCTCAAGGCGTGCTTACCACTGAGGCCCTGCAATCGGAGCCTGGGCTTGCCCTGCACATAGACCCGGCGGTACTGAATGACTGCAGCCGCCACTGCGACAGCTGGTTTGTCGGAGGAATACATGGCTGAACCAACCACTGTGGCGCAGCAAACAACAACGACTGTCCGGCACAGAGCAGCAGCTGCAGACCGGCATCGGACCGGCCTGTTGCAGCATACCCAGTTTGTGCCGCTGACGTTTTTTGTGCTGTACGCCAGCTGGCAGGGTCAGGACAGCTTTGCGCGCTGGCTGCTGGCCTTTGAATACAGCGCAGGGCTGGCGCTGCTGCAACTGTGGTTATGCCGCCAGTTGCGGCCTGTCAATAAACTGATGCTGGCAGCCAATCTGTATTTATTGCTGGGCGCTGCCGCCAGTGTGTTGCAGCTGTCAGTGCTGCAGTGGCTGCTGGACCTGTGGCGGGCGCAGGCTCTGTTTGTTGGTATTGCTCTGCTGAATCTGCTGTGTTTGTTGACGCTTCCGGCCGGTTGTCTGTCGGCATATCCACAACATCAGCGGGCTGGTCAAACCGCTTCATTACTGCTGTGGCTGGCCAGTCTGCTGGCGATGTTGCCGGCGATGCTGACCCAGTGGTCTTTGCTGTACAGTGCATTTTTGCCACTGTTGCTGTTATCGCTGCTGGAGAAATGGCTGAGCCGGCGGGTCAGCCGGTTATCGCTGCGCCCTGCCTGATCTGCTGTCGCCGGCCCCTAACGCATCGGGCCGGCGACTTTTTGCTTAAAAGCGGATACTGATCCCAAGGCCCGGGAATGGAAAATCCGGGAACTCGTAATCTTCTTCATAGCTGGTGTAATCGGCGTTCCATTCCTGTTCCTGTACTGTCTTGTTGCCGTACAGATTCAGCACTTCAAAGTACATGGTCACCGGATACTGGCCCCAGCGCGTGTGATAATCGACCCGCGCATCCAGCCGGTGCAGGGCATCACGCCGTGCGCCGTTAAAGGCCCCTTCAGTCGGGTCATAAAAAATCGGCGGTTTGCTCAGATCTGGCTGGCCATTGATTTGCGGATATACCGGCCGAGCACCAAAAATTTCGGTAAAGCGCCGGCCACTCTGGAAGCGCCATTTAAAACCGAATTCCCAGTGCTCATTCCATTCATAGTTCACCACCGCATTGACGATCAGCGGAATGTCCCACTCATAGTTAAAGTCCTGTCCGGTCAGGTCGTTATGCCGCTCGGTTTTGGCATAGCCCACACTGAGCCAGCCATACCAGCCATCGGCCAGATCGCGATTTAGCAGAAACTCGGCACCACTGGCAGTGCCGCTGCCACCGTTTAAAAACGCCGGTGCATGTAACTGGCCAGGCTGGGACAAACCGCTGGATTGGCGGGCCGGATTGCTGACAAACAGCTTATCCAGCTTTTTGTAATATAAATCCAGTTGCCAGCGCCATAAATCATTCAGCCGGTGCTCCAGGCCAAGTCCCAGCTGATCGGCGGTCTCCAGCTCCAGCTCGGGATTGCCAAACACGGCAGACAGCATCTCGACCCGACGAAACCACTGGTGATGCCGGCCGGCAGTCAGGTCCAGCTGCCAGTCCGGGTCCAGTTGCCATGTCAGTGCCAGCCGGGGCTCAGCAAAAGATTCGCCGGTAAAATCGTTATGATCTAAAGCCAGACCGGTCTTTAGCTGCCAGGCGGCTGCCAACGGCTGCAGGTAATTGAGATGGCCGCTGGCAAAACGGACGTCGGTACTGGCGTTGTCGGCCAGGATTGGCGCGTAATACCCCGGCGGACATAGATCCAATTCCGGATTGCACGGCTGGGCGCGCCCTTTGGCCTGCCAGTCGATATTCTGCTGACGCAGCTCCAGGCCCCAATGCAGCTCCGCCGCGCCAAACGGCGTGACAGTAGCCGATTTAAGCAACCATTCGCGGATATCATTTTGCAGGTTCCAGGCAATGCCTTCTTCGATGTTCTCACTGCGATCGAGCAGGTTAAACGCCAGTTTACTGTCCCCGACCGCACTTTGATTGTCCCACAGCACGCCAAACTGGCTGTAGCTGCTGCGATAGCCCTCGCCTGCTGCCAGATCCGGATTTTTCGCCACATCGCGGCTGCCTTCGTCAAAGCGGCGTCTGACTTTGTCGCGTGCGCCGGTCGCAATCAGCCGCAGCTGATTCTGAGCGTCGATATCCCAGACCAGCTTGCTCTGAAAATCGTTGTTGCGCGGCGGCGTGGAGAAATCGAATTCTTCATCTTCGATAAACTTGTCGATGTATAAATGGATAAAACTTTGACGCACTGAGAAATAAAACGCCGCATCCGGGCTGATCTGGCCTTCGTACAGCAATGAGGAGCGGATCGCCCCGGCATCGAGATACCAGCCGGACTGTTCAAATGACGGATCACGCAACTCAGTCACAATCACACCGCCGGTCGCGTCTTTGTACTCCGGGCTCCAGCTGCTGCTGTACAGGCTGAAACTCTGGATTAATAACGGGTTAAAGGTACTCAGACCGTCGTTGTGAAACACATAACCGACCGGCAGAAAATCAGCCTGATATTCATTGTCCACCGGTGAACTGCCGCGGATGGCCGGCTTTGCCACCGGTCCACCGGTGCCCGGCGTTGCCAGAATAACACCGGGTAAAGCTTCCAGCGCCCGCAGCGGGTCGTTGCCGGCACCGGCCACATTCAGAATTTTTTCGCTGCTGAGCGTCAGGCCGTCCGGCCGCCGGCCCAGCACCTGGATCACTTCGAGCGGCGCTTGCGCAGGGTCTGCAGGTGCAACAATGACAGGGCCCTTTTGATCTGCAACCGCATGTGCCGGTTGTGCACCAGCAGCGGATTCGTCTGGCTCAGCACAAACGGGAAGCTGGCAGAGAACACCAGCCAGTAAGGCACAAACAGGAACTGGTTTGTGGTGAAACGTCATAGTACCTCCATGGATCACTGATAGTCAGATCAGATACACTCGGGAAAACATCTGATTAACCTGAAATCAACCTGAGAGATTCAAACTGGCAACTCGGGTTGGGCGCCTTAGGATACTGAGGACAAAAAGTCAGTTCGGTGACAGATGCACCAATGGGCATGGTTTTGCACCAGTGGGCAGGGATGGCACCGGGAGATACATCATTGGAGCAGTGGGAGCACAGGGATAAAATGTTGGTCACAGATTTATCAAGTCATGAACTCAACCCCAAACATTATTTTTATTCGGTTGGATTAGTGCTGGCCCTGTTATTCGCTTTGCTCGACCATAATCCGGAGCAGCTGGGCTTTCCGCTATTGCTGGCAAGCTGGTTGCTGCAGGGCCTATTGCCGGTGAGCTTGCTGATTCTGTGTCAGCAGCGTTTAGAGCATGTGCCAGCGCTGCAACAACGCGCAGCATGGCTGAAACTGCTGCTGTGTGGTCTCTGCGCCAGCCTGTTGTTTGCCGGCCCGGCGTTGCTATTGGATGTAGCGCTGGGCTTAGACCCACAGTATCAGGGCTGGCAACACTGGGCCACCGCTTGGTGGCATGAAGTGTTAGCTGTCGCCCCACTGATCACAGTGGCCTGGATAGCGGCAAATGCCCCCTGGTTATTTGGCTTCAGGCTTATCCGGCCACAATCTATCCTGCAATGCAGCCCGGACACGCCCGATGTTTCGCCGCATCCGGGGGGAGGACAAGTTGTCCAGGCAAGCAGTCCATTGCCACTGACAGCTGATTTCAATGGTCTGCAACGTCAGTTGCCGCCAGACCGGCGTGGTGAACTGCTTTACCTGAAGTCAGAGTTGCATTATTTACTCGTCGTGACAGCGCAGGGACGCAGCCTCATCCTCTGCAATCTGAAAGACGCCATTGCAGAATTACCTGAAAGCAGTGGTTTTTCGCCACACCGATCTTATTGGGTCAGCACAACCGCCGTGCAGAAATTCAGCCGGCAAGGGCGACAAGGTCAGCTGCTGTTACAGGATGGCAGCAAGATCCCGGTCAGCCGGACGCAAATGCCGATCGTGACGACACTATTGCAGGCATATTCACTGTAAATTCCATGAGTCGTCAGCACGATGTCAGGCACACCTTGCAGATCAGTGGCGTCTGATGAACACCTGAGTGTTCGGCATATCACCAGATAAATCCACATCATTCGACAACACCGCAGTGGTGACAAATTCAACAGCAGCACAATTTTCTGCGGCGAATCTTCACGCCAACCCGCATTCCTGAAACCGATAAGTCCAATTTTCAGCCGTTTAGCGATTGTCAACCCGCCAACCCCGGATAAATTTATATTTTTGTTTAAATATTAGCCTTTGCATTACAGGCAAAAATCCGTAAACTTAGCGCCCCTTGAGGGTAGACCCCAGAGATGAAGCGGTGCGCATCGGTCCTTATCAACTTGACAACAATGTGATTTGTGCCCCGATGGCTGGTGTAACAGATTTCACTTTTCGTGAGCTGTGCCGCCGGTTTGGTGCCGGTTTAGCTGTATCAGAAATGATGTCCAGCAACCCTTTGGTCTGGCAAAGCGAAAAGTCATTGAAACGGATGACGCATGCAGATGAAACCGGCCTGCGGTCGGTGCAGATTGCAGGTGCAGATCCGCAGCAGATGGCCGACGCAGCCCGATTTAACGTCGAACATGGCGCCCAGATTATTGATATCAATATGGGTTGTCCGGCGAAGAAAGTGAATAAGAAGCTGGCCGGTTCGGCACTGTTACAGTACCCGGAATTGGTCAAGCAGATTATTCAGGCAGTGGTCGCGGCAGTGGATGTGCCCGTTACACTGAAAATCCGCACAGGCTGGGACCCAGAACACAAAAACGGTGTTCAGATTGCGCGGCTTGCCGAAGACAACGGCATTCAGGCTTTAGCGGTGCATGGCCGCACCAAAGCCTGTATGTATAAAGGTGAAGCCGAATACGACACTATCCGCGCCATCAAGCAGGCGGTGTCGATACCAGTGGTAGCAAACGGTGATATCACCAGTGCACAAAAAGCCCGGTTTGTGCTCGATTATACCGGTGCCGACGCCATTATGATTGGCCGTGCGGCGCAGGGCCGGCCCTGGATTTTCCGGGAAGTGGTGCACTATCTGACCACAGGACAAGAACTTCCGCCGCCTGCATTGCAGGAAGTGCGGCAGATTTTGCTGGAACATGTCCGCGGTCTGCATCAGCTTTATGGTGATGTGTTAGGTCCAAGAATCGCCCGCAAGCATGTGGGATGGTATCTGGCCGAACAAGACAGCGCAGGACTGTTTCGCAGTGAATTTAATGGCATTGAGGACGCTTTACAGCAAATCGATGCTTTAAATCAGTATTTCGAACAACTAGCAGCAACCTAACGTAAAAGAGACTAGGCAATGTTTAATCAAAACGTGACTTCGCCATTTATCACCAACGCCCATGTACAGACTCAGGAAAAACCGCAGCCTTTAAGTAACGCGGTACAAAAAGCGGTGGCGAATTACCTGCAACAGCTGAACGGTCAGGACGTTAACGACCTGTACGAGCTGGTCCTGTCAGAGCTGGAACGCCCTCTGCTGGAAGAAGTGATGAAATACACCCGCGGCAACCAGACCCGGGCCGCCAACCTGATGGGCATCAACCGCGGCACACTGCGTAAGAAGCTGAAACAATACGGCATGAGTTAATGCCCCCGCGGGAGGAGTCCCGCCAGAAAGCACCTTCGGGTGCTTTTTTGTTTCTGAAAACCAGGTTCTTGCTGCAACCTGCTTTCAGCGGACAAGCCAGGTTTCCCCGACTATTCTTCTGCAACCCTTGGCTGTCCCGAACCAGATTTTTATTTAACAGAAGAGACTGACGATGAGCTCAAATTTACCCATCCGCCGCGCCTTGTTAAGTGTGTCTGACAAAACCGGCATCCTGGAATTTGCCAAAGCGTTGCATGCACAGGGCGTTGAACTGCTGTCGACCGGTGGTACCGCTAAATTACTGGCTGACGCCGGTATTCCGGTCACAGAAGTGTCAGACTACACCGGTCACCCGGAAATTATGGACGGCCGCGTGAAGACCCTGCATCCAAAAGTACACGGCGGCATTTTAGGCCGTCGCGGTACTGACGAAGCCGTGATGGACACCCACAACATCAAGCCTATCGACTTAGTCGTGGTGAACCTCTATCCATTCGCGCAAACTGTGGCTAAAGCCGGTTGCACGCTGGAAGATGCGGTCGAGAACATCGACATCGGCGGCCCGACTATGGTGCGTGCTGCAGCGAAAAACCACAAAGACGTCACTATTGTGGTAAACGCTGCCGACTACGACAAAATCCTGGCAGAAATGGCGGCCAATAACGGCGCTACCACCCACGCCACCCGCTTCAGCCTGGCCATCAGCGCTTATGAACACACCGCCCAGTACGACGGCATGATTGCCAACTACTTCGGTGCTATGTTGCCAGCTTACGACACACCGGAAGCTGCGCCAAGCAAGTTCCCGCGCACTTTTAACGCCCAGTTCAGCAAAAAACAAGACCTGCGTTATGGCGAAAACAGCCATCAGGCGGCGGCTTTTTATGTGGAGAACAGCATTCAGGAAGCCTCAGTCGCCAGCGCAACGCAGCTGCAAGGCAAAGAGCTGTCGTACAACAATATCGCTGACACTGATGCGGCGCTGGAATGTGTGAAGGAATTCGCCGAGCCGGCCTGTGTTATCGTCAAACACGCCAACCCATGTGGTGTGGCGATTGGCGACGATATTCTGGCGGCGTATAACCGCGCTTATCAGACCGACCCGACTTCAGCCTTTGGCGGCATCATCGCTTTTAACCGCGAATTAGATGCAACGACGGCCGAAGCCATTGTCAGCCGGCAGTTTGTCGAAGTCATTATCGCGCCAACTGCAACCGCAGAAGCGGCAGCAGTCGTCGCGAAAAAGCCAAACGTGCGCCTGCTGGTTTGTGGTCAGTGGTCAGACAAAACCACAGGTTTTGACATCAAACGTGTCAACGGCGGTGTGTTAGTACAGGACCGCGACCAGAAGATGGTTGGTCTGGACGATTTAAAAGTTGTAACCAAACGTCAGCCAACAGCTGAAGAACTGCGCGACCTGCTGTTCTGCTGGAAAGTGGCCAAGTACGTCAAATCTAACGCCATTGTGTACGCCAAAGATTCGATGACCATTGGAGTCGGCGCCGGCCAGATGAGCCGCGTCTACAGCGCCAAAATTGCCGGTATTAAAGCTGCCGACGAAAACCTGGAAGTCAAAGGTTCGGTGATGGCGTCCGACGCGTTCTTCCCGTTCCGCGATGGTATTGACGCCGCTGCAGAAGCCGGCATCAAAGCCGTGATCCAGCCAGGTGGCTCAATGCGCGATGCAGAAGTGATTGCTGCGGCAGACGAGCATGGTATGACCATGGTGGTCACCGGCGTGCGGCATATCCGCCACTAATCCGCCGTCAGGCCGGTATTGGTGTAAAACGGCAGCTTCGGCTGCCGTTTTTTTATTCGCTGCCCGGTCAAAGGTTGTCGCAGAAGTTGATAGCGACAGACGCCAGACTTTTCGCTAACTTAAGCCCTATTCGTGCAAAAAAGGAAAACAACGCATGCAAAATATCCATTTTCCGCTGTTATTAGTCTATGCCGGCAGTGACGAATTGCTGGCGCTGCCAGATCTGTCGGCATTACTGCAATTTTTAGCGCAGCCACAGCTGTTGGTCTACGGCGCAGATACATTGATCGACAGCGCTGGCCTGCAGTGGAACCTTGACGCTGAGCACAGACTGAGCGAGACCGGGCGTATCTGGTCACTGCATGAACTGACACTTCTGGTGCAACGGCACTTTTTTGCGCAGGACCAATGCTGCGCCAGTAAAATCGCTGCAGCGGATATACCGGCGCTGATATCTCTGGTGCAGCAGGATGCAGAAGCCAACGCATAGAGAAAACCGGGGTAAATCTTAAACCCAAGCGCATCTGGCAACAAACTGGTCTACAGCAATAGAAATAACAGTAAAATCCACCACTCATGCCAGCTTAAATTAAAAAATTATATAAACTATCCATATGTTTTTATTGATAAATAAAAATTTATCACGATAAATAATGAATTATTGATTGAAATCTTAGCCTAACGCCTGCATTTTTAATGTAACAGCCATTTTCTGCCAAGATCAGATCCAGTACAGGAGCCCATCATGGACGCTACCACCATCAATCATTTATTCCTGTTGGGTGCAGTCCTTGTCGCCGCCGCCATCATGATGAGCTCTGTGGCCAGTAAAATCGGCGTGCCGATTCTGGTCATTTTCCTGGCTGTCGGTATGTTTGCCGGGGTGGATGGCCCGGGCGGCATTGTGTTTGATGATTATTCCATGGCTTATCTGGTCGGCAACCTGGCGCTTGCGGTGATCCTGCTCGACGGTGGTATGCGCACCAATGTCAAAAGCTTCCGCGTCGCTTTAGGGCCTTCATTGTCGCTGGCGACTGTCGGGGTAGTGATCACGGCGGGCCTCACTGGCCTCGCTGCCGCCTGGCTGTTTGATTTAACCACGCTGGAAGGCCTGCTGATTGGCGCTATCGTCGGTTCGACTGACGCCGCCGTGGTGTTTAATTTATTGAATGGTAAAGGCCTGAACGAGCGGGTTGGCGCGACGCTGGAAATTGAATCCGGCAGCAACGACCCGATGGCGATGTTTTTAACCGTCACGCTGATTTCGATGCTGGCCGCCGGCCAGACCAGTTTTGATTTAAAAGTCATTGTCAGTTTATTTCAACAATTTGGCGTCGGGATTTTGCTCGGCCTTGCCGGTGGTTGGGTATTGCTGCAACTTATTAATAAAATTCATATTGCCGACGGCCTTTATCCATTACTGGCGGTCAGTGGCGGCCTGTTCCTGTACGCGGTATCCGGCTCGGTCGGTGGCAGCGGTATTTTAAGTGTCTATGTCTGTGGTCTGGTGCTCGGCAATCAGCCAATCCGTAACCGTCATGGCATTTTGCATATGTTTGACGGCCTGGCCTGGCTCAGTCAAATCGGCATGTTCCTGGTACTTGGTTTGTTATTAACCCCAAGCGAATTACTGCCCATCGCAGTGCCGGCGCTGTTGTTATCGCTGTGGATGATTTTGTTTGCCCGGCCGCTGTCGGTGTTTATTGGGCTGTTACCGTTTAAAAGCTTTACGCTGCGCGAACGCACTTTTATTTCCTGGGTCGGTTTGCGTGGTGCGGTGCCGGTCATTTTAGCGGTGTTCCCGTTAATGGCTGGTTTGCCTAATGCCCAGCTGTTTTTTAACGTGGCGTTTTTTATCGTACTGGTTTCCTTACTACTGCAGGGCACCACACTGGGTTTCTTCGCGAAAAAAGCCCATGTGGTGGTGCCGCCAATGCCCTCTCCCATTTCCCGCGCCGGCATTGAGGTTGAACTGACCAGTCAGTGGGAAATGTTTGTCTACAAGCTGAACCCGGACAAATGGTGTATTGGCAGTGAATTAAAACAGCTGAACATGCCGGAGAATACCCGGATTGTTGCGCTGTTCCGAGATAATCAGCTGCTGCACCCGTCTGGCAGTAGTAAGCTGATGGCCGGCGATGTGCTTTGTATTATTGGTCACGACGCCGATTTACCGGTGTTAGGCCGGATGTTCAGTGAAACACCGCAGCGTAACTTCGACTTTGAGTTCTTCGGCGACTTTATGCTAGATGGCGCTGCACGGCTGGAAGATTTGGCCATGTTCTACGCGCTGGACTTATCCGCCTGTGGCGATGCGGTCACTTTATCTGACCATCTGGGCAAAAAACTCGGCGGCAAACCTGTAGTCGGCGATATTTTGCAGTGGTCTGGCATGAGCTGGATAGTGGCAGAGCTTGACGGTCATCAGATCCGCAAAGTGGGTGTGAAAGTGCTGGAAGACGCCAGCAATCTGGTAAGCTGAGCTGCCGGCAAACATCAGCCCGCTGCCAGCCTGAAGCTCGGGCAGCGGCGCAAAATCTCTTTACTTTTACCGCCCAGCGGCTACAATACGCGCCGCTCTTTTGACTGTTCTTTATACAATAAGGTATTCACCCTATGCATCCGATGTTAAACATCGCTGTTCGTGCTGCGCGTGGCGCAGGCAATATCATCGCCCGGGCTTGTGGTCAACTCGACATGGTTCAGACCAGCCAGAAAGGCACCAACGACTTTGTCACCAACGTCGACAAAGAAGCAGAACAGGCCATAGTGCAAATCCTGCGTAAATCCTACCCGACTCACGATATCATCGGTGAAGAAGGCGGCGATTACGGCAGCTTCAACAGTGAATACCAATGGATCATCGACCCGCTCGATGGTACCGCCAACTTCATCAAAGGTATCCCCCACTTCGCCGTCTCTATCGCGCTGCGCCACAATGGCAAGCTCGATCAGGCCGTCATTTATGACCCGCTGCGTGGCGAAGTCTTCACCGCCAGCCGTGGTGGTGGTGCCCAGTTAAACGGCCGCCGTATCCGCGTGACTAATGCCACTGATTTAAGCGGCACTATCCTGGCGACCGGTTTCCCGTTTAAGCAAAAACATCAGCTGGATGCTTACACCGAAACCTTTAAAACCTTCTTCACCACTGCTGCGGACATCCGTCGCACCGGTTCAGCTGCGCTCGATTTAGCTTATGTCGCTGCAGGCCGTTTAGACGGTTTCTGGGAAATTGGCTTAAAACCATGGGATATCGCAGCAGGCGAGCTGATTGTGCGCGAAGCCGGTGGCCTGGTCAGCGATTTTGTCGGTGGCAATAACCAGCTGAAAAGCGGCAACATCGTGGCGGGAAATCCAAAAGTGCTGGCCGCCATGTTAAAAGGCATGCGCCCGCATCTGCCTGAATCACTGATGCGCTGAGCGCTTTGACAATAACGCCGGCTGATGCCGGCGTTTTTATGTACAGGATGTACGGTACGCCGCAAATGCAGGAGCAATTTGTGGCGATTTTCAGTTTTAAAGCAGCTTAATCCTGCACCACAGGTAAACCGGCATTAACCCAGGCGGTATAACCACCGGCCAGACTCAGCACATCGCTGTAGCCCATCTGCTGCAACGCATCTGCCGCTAAGGCCGAACGAAAACCGCCGCCGCAATACAGGATTAACGTTTGTTGTTTATCCTGCACTTTACTTTCAATATCCCGCTCAATCACGCCTTTACCAATATGCATCGCCTGCGGTAAATGGCCTTTTTGCCATTCTAAATCTTCACGCACGTCAATCAGGACACAAGGCGCCTGATGCGCATTGTATTGCTCAATGGTAATTTCCCGCACCCGGCTTTTGGCGGCATCCACCATGGCGAGGAAACCGGCACTGTGTTGTTTAGTCATGTTTCGCTCCATAAAAAAGCCAGTCATCGACTGGCTTCCTGTGTTACAAAGACGGCGTATCCGCCCCTTCTTTTTCTATCACTGTTGGCATCAAATCTTCACGACTCGCGCCTAAGATCACCGCCAATCCGCTGGCGACGAATATCGACGAGTAAGTCCCGATAGCGATACCAAACAGCAGAGAAGCGGCAAAACCATGAATCATCGCGCCGCCGATAAAAAACAGCACAATCAAAGTCAGTGCAGTGGTAAAAGACGTCATCGTCGTCCGGCTTAACGTTGATGTAATAGCTTCGTTGACGGTTTCATCCACTGTGGCATCACGTAACTTGCGGAAGGTTTCCCTGATCCGGTCAAATACCACTATGGTATCGTTAATGGAATAACCAATCAGTGCAAGCACGCCAGCCAGTACTGTCAGGTCAAATTCCATACCGGTGATAGAAAACATGCCGAGCGTAATGATCACGTCGTGTAACAGTGATGCCACGGCACCGACGGAAAAGCGCCATTCAAAGCGGGCGGCGACATAAATCAGGATCCCGACCAGCGCACACAGCACAGCCAGAAAGCCGTCTTCTTTCAGGTCATCCCCCACGGCAGAACCAACCACATCAACTTTACGCACAGTGACTGGCTCTGGCGAAGCCTGATTTGCCGCAGCGACAATTTGCTCGCCAATGGTCTTCTGCTCGACACCGGTGCGGGGTGCAATCCGGATCATCACATCCTGGCTGCTGCCAAAATATTGCACTTGTGCATCTGCAAAGCCGGCTGCCGTCAATGACTGACGAACTTTGTCCAGATCAGCCTGTTGTGGGAACTGCAGTTCAATCACAGTACCACCAGTAAAATCCAGCCCCAGATTCAGCCCTTTCGTGAACAAACTACCCAAGGATGCAAATATCAGCACTGTGGATAGAATCAGACAAATCCATTTGTACTTCATAAAGTTAATGGCGTCTTTAAAAATAAATAACCGCATGCTTCTGCTCCTTACACCGGCAGTTCATTACCGCGTTTTTGGCCCCAGATCACGTTCACGATCAGACGGGTCACCACAACGGCGGTAAAAATAGAAGTCAGAATGCCAAGTGCCAGGGTGACGGCGAAGCCTTTCACCGGACCAGTCCCGACACCAAACAGAATTAAAGCGACCAGTAAAGTGGTAATGTTGGAGTCAGCAATAGTGGCAAAAGCCCGATCATAGCCCTCATGAATGGCCTGCATCGCTGAACGGCCATTGGCCAGCTCTTCGCGAATACGCTCGTTAATCAGCACGTTCGCGTCCACCGCCATACCCACTGTCAGCAGAATACCTGCCATACCAGGTAAAGTCAGAGTAGCGCCAGGGATCATCGCCAGTAAGCCCACCAGCAACACCAGGTTACAGGCCAATGCCAAGTTGGCGACCACACCAAACCACTTGTAGTAGAACACCATAAATGCCACGACGGCGATCATGCCCCACATAATGGCGTTCATGCCAAGGTCAATATTTTCCTGACCCAGGCTTGGACCAATGGTACGTTCTTCGACGATTTGAATCGGCGCAATCAAGGCACCGGCGCGCAGTAACACCGCCAGGTTTTGTGCTTCACCGGGTGCATCGAGGCCAGTGATACGGAAGCTACGGCCTAAACGAGCCTGAATAGTGGCAACCGACACCACTTCTTCTTTTTTCTCCAGCAGTGATTTACCGTCCGCGTCTTTTTTGCCGGTTGGTTTGTACTCGATAAACACAGTCGCCATGGCTTTGCCGATAGCATCTTTGGTTGCCAGCGAGAAGCTGTTACCACCTTTCGCATCGAGGTCAATATTCACCTGAGGCCGGCTGTATTCGTCAAAACCAGCGTTTGCACCGACGATATGGTTACCTGTCAGCATGATGCGTTTTTGCAGTACTACAGGCGCACCGCTGCGGTCATAAAACAGCTGGGCAGAAGGTGGGATCCGGCCTGCAACGGCACTGGCGACATCGGCCGTTTCATCGACTAAGCGGAATTCCAGCGTTGCTGTTGCACCCAAAATTTCTTTGGCACGCGCTGTATCCTGTACACCTGGTAGCTGCACCACGATGCGCTCAGCACCCTGACGTTGCACCAGTGGCTCGGCGACACCAATGGCATTCACACGGTTACGGATAATGGTGATGTTTTGTGCCACAGCGTCTTCACGCAATGCTTTGACTTTAGCTTCGCTAAAGGTCACGACAAGGCTGTTATCCGCACCTTCGGTGTACACCATGTCGCGATCTTTTTCCGACAGCACTTTTTGCGCCGCCTGAACATCTTCCGGCGTACGGAAAGTCAACACCACCGCTTGCTTCGGCAGGTCGGCACTGACTGAACGGTAGCGCACTTTGGCTTCGCGCAGGTCAGTCCGGTACGTCTGAACTAAATCATTGATGTTTTTGTCCATCGCGGTTTTCATGTCAATTTCCATCAGGAAATGCACACCACCGCGTAAATCCAGGCCCAGTTTCATCGGTGCAGCACCAATGCTGTCCATCCAGGCTGGTGTGGCCGGCGCCAGATTCAGTGCTGTAACATATTTGTCGCCAAGCAGCTGCTCAATGACTTCACGGGCTTTTAACTGATCTTCAGTGGTCAGAAAACGCGCCAGCACCTGACCATCTTCCAGCACCACACTTTTGCTGCTGATTTGCTTGGCGCTTAGCTCAGTGTTGATTTTTTCCACGACTTCCGCAGTGACTTCAGCACCGCGGGTCGCATTGATTTGCAGCGACGGGTCGCTGGGGTAAATATTGGGCAAGGCGTAGATAAAACTGACCACCATCACCACTACCACCAGCAGATAACGCCAGATTGAGTTTTGATTTAACACAGTAAATTCCTTTCGCTTTGCTTACAGCGATTTCATCGTGCCTTTCGGCAGTACGGCACTGATAGAGCCTTTTTGCACAGTCACTTCTGTAGTGTCGTTCAGCGCAATCACGACAAAGTCTTTGTCTTCAGCGATTTTGGCAATACGGCCAACCAGACCGCCCTGCGTCAGCACTTCATCACCTTTGGCCAGCGACGCCATCAGGTTTTTGTGCTCTTTCATCCGCTTGCTTTGCGGACGGAAAATCATAAAGTAAAAAATCAGACCAAAAGCGGCCAGCATGATCACCAGATCCAGACCGCCACCAGGCTGAGCAGTACCGGCGGTTTGTGCATGTGCATCAGAAATAAAAAAACTCATTGATATCCCCTTAGTTTTTAAAGCTTAATTTTTAAATTTATTCATTGACCACCGGCGTGATCTCGGCAACAGGCACAGGAGCATCCAGTGCCGGCACCGTCAGACCACGACGCGCATAAAAATCGGTCACAAAGGCATCCAGTGTGCCCTGTTCTATCGCATTGCGTAACCCTTGCATTAATTTCTGATAATGGTGCAGGTTATGAATAGTGTTGAGCCGGGCGCCTAAAATCTCGTTACAACGGTCGAGATGATGGAGATATGCCCGCGAATAGTTTTCACAAGTGTAACAGTCGCAATTTTCGTCCAGTGGCGCGATATCGTCTTTGTATTTGGCATTACGGATCTTAATCACGCCGTTACTGACGAATAAATGACCGTTACGGGCGTTACGGGTTGGCATTACGCAGTCAAACATATCGATACCGCGGCGCACGCCTTCCACCAGATCTTCCGGTTTACCGACGCCCATCAGATAACGTGGTTTATGTGCCGGCATTTTGTCGGTGGTGTGATTGAGGATTTTGATCATTTCATGTTTCGGTTCGCCGACCGACAAACCGCCGATGGCGTAGCCGTCAAAGCCGATGTCTTCCAGGCCATTCAACGACACATCGCGCAGGTTCGGATACATGCCGCCCTGGATGATGCCAAACAGCGCGGACGGGTTGTCGCCGTGGGCGTCTTTACTGCGTTTGGCCCAGCGCAACGACATTTCCATCGACTTTTTCGCTTGCTGTTCTGTGGCAGGGTACGGCGTACATTCGTCAAAAATCATCACGATATCTGAGCCTAAATCCCGCTGTACCTGCATCGATCGCTCCGGCGTCAGCTGAATTTTTTCGCCATTCAGCGGTGAACGGAAAGTAACGCCTTCTTCTTTGATTTTGCGCAGTTCACCGAGACTGAACACCTGAAAACCGCCGGAGTCGGTCAGGATTGGTTTGTCCCAGTGCATAAAATCATGCAGATCGCCATGTTTACGGATGATTTCGGTGCCGGGGCGCAGCATCAGGTGAAAGGTATTGCCGAGGCAAATCTGCGCGCCGGTGGCGGCCAGTTCTTCCGGCGTCATGCCTTTGACTGTGCCGTAAGTACCGACCGGCATAAAGGCTGGTGTATCAACCACGCCACGGGCAAATGTCATACGACCGCGCCGGGCTTTGCCGTCGGTTTTGATTAATTCAAATTTCATTGTGACCTCATTGGCCGGAAAAACAGTCCAGCCTTTTAAAAAACGTCCGATTGTAACAGAAAGCCGGCCTGATGTTGACAGCCTGGCCCTGCAGCAATCAGAGGATTAACATCGCATCGCCATACGAGTAGAACCGATACTGCTCGGCGATGGCTTCCTGGTATGCATGCATAATAATATCGCGGCTACACAACGCCGATACCAGCATAATCAGCGTCGATTCCGGCAAATGGAAATTGGTGATAAGCCCATCGACCACGGCAAACTGATACCCCGGATAAATAAAAATCTGCGTGTCGCCATAATAAGGCTGCAACGGCTGTCCCGCCTTTTTGGCAAATTGGGCCGCCGATTCCAACGAGCGCACTGAGGTAGTGCCCACCGCAATCACCCGCTTGCCACGTGCTTTACAGGCTTCGACCGCCGCCACCACTTCCGTCGGTACTTCGATATATTCGGCGTGCATCTGATGCTCGAGAATATTATCAACCCGCACCGGCTGGAAAGTGCCGGCGCCGACGTGCAGGGTGACAAAAGCAAACTCTACGCCTTTGGCTTTGAGTGCTGCCAACAATGGCTCATCAAAGTGTAAACCGGCAGTTGGCGCTGCCACAGCGCCAGGTTTGGCGTTGTAGACCGTCTGATAACGCTCGCGGTCGCTTTCAGCATCAGGTCTGTCGATATACGGCGGTAACGGCATATGACCGAGCCGTTCCAGCATCGCCAGCACCGGCTCGTCGGATAACAACGTCAGTTCAAACAACTCACCGTGGCGGCAGGTCATTTCGACTTCAGCATCCTGCTCCAGGATTAAACGGGTACCGGGTTTTGGCGCTTTACTGGCGCGGATATGCGCCAGAAAACGTTTGTCATCGAGCAGCCGCTCGACCAACACTTCCACTTTGCCACCGGAAGCCTTCTGGCCAAATAACCGCGCCGGGATCACCCGGGTATTGTTAAAGACTAAAAGATCACCCGGATTGATGGCATCCAGTACCGCTTTAAACTGGGTGTGCTCAATAGCGCCAGTCTGACGCTGTAATTTCAGCAGCCGGCTGGCAGAACGTTCTGGTTGGGGGAAACGGGCGATCAGCTGCTCAGGCAGCTCAAAAGAAAAATCTGATTTTTGCATAGCAGGTCCGCTTTACTGACAAACACTGGAGTTGATGGGCTCGCGCCCGGCCGCACAGTCTACTGATCCGGCCACACTTTCTCAATGACCAAAAGCAGCTGTCAGGCGTTTGTCTTACAGAAATAAAGGTAAATGTCGCGGCGTGCCCAGCTGTCACTGTTCTATAATCGGTTTAAGCGCAGGATGCGCAGGCGTAGAACATCTGAGATCACAGGGAGTCATTATGGATATCTGGTTTAGCCTGATTTTATTCACCACCAGCCAACTGATCCTGAGCTGGTACAGTTATCAGCTCGCGAAAGAGAAAGGTTATTCACCCCGTCTGTTTGCGTCGACCGGCTTGCTGCCGGTTTTTAACTTGTTTGCACTGATGTTACTGTTGTTATTGCCAGACCGGCGGTTGGCGGAACATCCGTTGTATTTCAGTAAGTTCCGCCAGCGGCCTTAACATCTGTAAGCTTCAGAGCGCCGTGTTATCCGCGCATTTTTGCTGCAACACTTCGGCAATCAACGTCGCCATCAACCGGTAGTTACGCGATTTGCTCGAAGTCGGCCGCCAGGCCACACCGATATCACGGGCCGCGCCATTACTCGATGGTGCCTGCGTGATGAGATCAGTACCCTGCAATAAACCGCTGTTAATCGCCATCTGCGGCATAAAAGTCACGCCAAGCTTGTTATTGACCATCTGCGTTAAGGTATGCAGGCTGGTGGCAAAAAACGGGTTCACTTTGCGCGAATCTTCCAGTTCACAGGCTTTGACCGCATGCCCGGTCAGACAATGTTCACGTTCCAGTAAAAAAATACTTTCGTCCGGCCACTGTGAAATGTCCTGACTAAAACCGCGGTTCTGCCAGTCTTTATGCAGCACCAGTTTAAAAGCATCTTGCGCCAGTACTTCAGTATGCAAAGCACCGGTTTCATAAGGCAATGCCAGCAGTACCATATCCAATCGGCCTTCGGTTAAGGCGCGCAGCGAATTTTCGGAGGTGTCTTCGCGTAATAATAATTGCAGCTCCGGGTAACGCTGACGACTCAGCGCCATCACTTCGCTGAGGACAAAAGGCGCGATAGTTGGAATACAACCAAGACGAAACTGACCGGTCATCGGTTTGCCCTGATTGCGGGCAAAATCGGCTAATTCTTCACATTGCTCAATGATATACCGCGCTTGCCGTACGACATCTTCTCCCAGCGAAGTAAAGATAAAAGTCTTGTGATCGCGCTCCAGCAGCTGAGCATCAATGGTTTCTTCCAGATTGGCAATCGCAGCGCTCAACGTAGACTGGCCGATGTAACAGGCATCTGCCGCCCGGCCAAAATGCTGATGTTCATGCAGAGCTAACAGGTATTGCAGTTGTTTCACGCTGGGCAGTCGTTTCATCATAAATTCCGTTATATCGATTGAATTATCTGCGAAGATAGCGATGACGATGCTAGTCGAGCGCCAGACCGGCTGCAAGCCAAATGCGCCGGATACCGCTGATACTTTAGTCGGGATCAATTCCCAGGGTATTAATCGCCCAGGGGTAAGCTTGATGTTGAGCACCATCGCAAACAAAAAAACCGCCCGAAGGCGGTTTTCTCTGCACAGGCACTGTTATGCCGCGCCAACAACAAACTTGATGATGAAGAAAAACACAATCGACAGGAAAGCACCGATTGGTAATGTCACCACCCAGGAGATAAAGATGTTGCGGATCACACTTAAATTCAGTGCCGCGATACCACGGGCCATACCAACACCTAAAACTGCGCCGACCAAAGTCTGCGTGGTAGAAATTGGCAAACCTAAGCCAGATGAAATGACCACAGTACTGGCTGCGGCAATTTCAGCGGCAAAGCCGCGGCTTGGAGTTAAGTGTGTGATATTGGAACCAATAGTTTCAATCACCCGGGCACCAAAGGTCATCAGACCGATGACAATACCTACAGCGCCTAACGGCAGGATCCACCAGGCCAGGGATACTTTATCCAACACCTGACCGCCTGATTCGATAACACCAACTACAGCAGCCAAAGGACCAATCGCATTGGCGACATCGTTTGAACCGTGCGCAAATGCCATACAGCAGGCGGTGAAAATCATCAGAATACCGAAGATTTTTTCCACGTTGGTGAAGTGCATTTCTTTGTCAGCTTCCGGGTCAATTTTCACGCGGCTTATAGCGATTTTGCCGATAATACCAACCACCACAGCGATGGCCACACACAGCATAAAACCTTCAGACGAAGTTAAATGCAGACCAACATGCTTCAGACCTTTTGTGACTGTGACAAAAGCCATGATAAAAGCAGCGAATACCATGTAGAAAGGAACGTATTTTTTGGCTGCAGCTAATGGATTTTCGGTATCAAAAATCAACCGCTGCGCACTCATAAACAGCAGATATGCCAGGATCCCCGCCAGCATAGGTGTAACCACCCAGCTCCCGACAATGCTGCCAACCTCATCCCATTTAACCGATTCGATACCAACACCCACAGCAGCGAAACCAATAATAGCGCCGACGATAGAGTGCGTGGTCGATACCGGCCAGCCAAAATAAGTAGCAACCAGTAACCAGGTACCCGCGGCCAGTAATGAGGCAATCATGCCATAGGCCAGTAATTCCGGAACTTCAACGAAGACCTTCGAGTCCACGATGCCATTGCGGATGGTTGAAGTTACCTCACCACCGGCAAAAAATGCGCCGGTGAATTCAAAAATTGCAGCAATAATAATTGCTTGTTTGATGGTTAACGCTTTAGAACCAACAGAGGTTCCCATTGCGTTAGCGACGTCATTGGCGCCGACGCCATATGCCATGATAAAGCCAAACAGTGCGGCGACAAACACCAGCACCTGGCCATATTGAGCCAGAATTTCCATGATTAGTTACCCTTACGCTTAACGAGCCAGCATGATTTCAAGACGTGAACCTACCCGCAGGGCTGTGTCGGCCAGATCGCCAACCCATTCCAGAGTGCGGTAAAGGAACATCACATCGACCGGGTTCAGTGTGTCTTCCGCTTTGCGGACATACTTACGCAGGCTGATTTGCATCTGGTCGGTATCGTGCTCAATCTCATCGATTTTTTCGACCATCTTGACCACCAGATCGACTTCACGACCGCGGAAACCAGTTTCCAGCAGCTCGTCCAGCTCGTTGATAGCTTCACACGCCAGGGCGACTGCATCGATACAACGTTGCAGATAGGCGTTAAATTCTTGTTGGATAGGTGCCGGAATTTCCAGCTCACGGCCTAATACACGGCCGGTGATGTCTTTTGCTTTGTTAGCAATTTTGTCTTGCTGCGACACCAGTTCCAGGATGTCGGTACGATCAACCGGCAGGAACAAACCTCTTGGCAGGTGTACGCGAATGTCGCGTTTTAAATTGTCAGCTTCTTTTTCCAGGCTGACGATAACTTTTCTTACTTCCGCTGCAGTAGTCCAATCCTTGATATATACCGCCGCGAAAAACGGCAGTAACTGCTCGCTGGCCGCCAGGACCTTACGAATATGTTCTTCAATCGGCTTGATTGGAGATTTTGCGAAAACAGCCAAAAATGCACTTGGCATAGCTTTGCCTCTTGGTTTTGTAGTGGACGAAAGTCGGCGCGTATTTTACTGCAACACAACGGTAATAAAAACGCGATCATGCAGATAAAACGCCAAAGCCGGCAGTTATTTTACACCCTGCCGGCTTGACTTCTGCGAAATTCAGTTTCAGTTCAGCAACACTTTAACTACGGGCATTTTGCTCCAGACTGTCTTCATCACTGTGGCGTACATCCCGGCCTTTCACAAACGAAATCACATATTCGGAGATGTTCTTGCAGCGATCACCAATACGCTCCAGCGCACGGGCTGACCACAACACGTTCATGATTTTTGGGATGGAACGCGGGTCTTCCATCATGTACGTCATCAGCTGACGGGTGATGGCTTCGTATTCGCGATCGACCTTTTTGTCTTCTTTATAAACCGCCAGTGCTGCTTCAACATCCATCCGGGCAAAAGCGTCCAGTACATCGTGCAGCATCTGTGCAACATGGCGGCCCATATTTTCCAGATTCACCAGCAAATCCTGCTGCGCACTGCTGAAAGACTCCAGCGCAACTTTGGCAATGCGTTCTGCTTCATCACCAATGCGCTCCAGATCTGAAATCGCTTTGATAATGGTCAGGATCAAGCGCAAATCGCTGGCGGCCGGCTGACGTTTGGCGATGATGCGCGTGCACTCGGCATCAATTTTGATTTCCCAGTCATTGACCAACAAGTCATTGGCAATCACTTGCTGCGCCAGTTCAGCATTACTGCCGGCGATGGCATTTAACGCATCAGACAGCTGCTGCTCAATCAGGCCACCCATCGCCATAATGTGGTTACGGATCTGTTCAATTTCATCATTGAACTGGCTGGAAATATGTTTGGTTAAATTCAGTTTATCCATAAAAACCTCTGCTTAAGTCGGGTGATTAACCAAAACGGCCAGTGATGTAGTCTTCAGTCTGCTGTTGCGACGGATTAGTAAACATCTTGTTGGTCGCATCATATTCCACCAGATTGCCCATATACATAAAGGCAGTATAGTCGGACACCCGTGCGGCCTGCTGCATGTTGTGGGTAACAATGACGATTGTGAAACGCTCTTTCAGTTCGTTGATCAGCTCTTCAATTTTTAACGTCGAAATCGGGTCCAGTGCAGAAGCCGGTTCATCCAGCAACAACACTTCCGGTTCAATGGCGATAGCACGGGCGATAACCAGACGTTGTTGCTGACCACCCGATAAGCCAAAGGCATTGTCGTGCAAGCGGTCTTTCACTTCGTTCCACAGCGCAGCGCCTTTTAATGACGTTTCAACCACTTCATCCAGTACGCGGCGGTCATTAACGCCCTGCAAACGCAGGCCATAAGCGACGTTTTCATAAATAGTTTTCGGAAATGGATTTGGCTTTTGGAATACCATGCCCACCTGACGGCGCAATTCAGCCACATCGACGGCTTTGTCATAAATATTTTGACCATCCAGTAAAATCTGCCCTTCGATACGGCAGATATCAACCAGGTCGTTCATCCGGTTAAAACAGCGCAACAAAGTGGATTTACCGCAACCCGACGGGCCGATAAAGGCCGTTACGCGCTTTTCCGGGATCTGCATATTGATAGTTTTTAATGCCTGCGATTCACCGTAGTACAGGCGCAAGTCATTGACTTCCAGTTTGATTTTCTCATCTGCCAGATTCAGCTCGCCGTAGCCGCTGTGAATTTGTTGTGTGGTCATACGTCAGTTCACTCTTAACATTCGTTTCAGGTTCTGAGCGGGACGCTAAAGGCCCCGCCGGCAGGTGCCCACCGGCACCCCTTTTGCTATTTGGCTACTAGTCAGACTCGCTGCGATATTTTTCCCGCAGTTTATTGCGTAAATGAATAGCCGCCATGTTCAGCACCACAATCAGCAGTACCAGGACTAAGGCCGTGGCATAGAGCAGCGGACGCGACGCTTCAACGTTCGGGCTCTGGAAACCTACATCGTAAACATGGAAACCTAAGTGCATGATTTTCTGGTCTAAATGCACAAAGGGGAATGTGCCGTCGACCGGTAAAGTTGGCGCCAGTTTCACCACACCGACCAGCATCAGCGGTGCCACTTCACCGGCTGCGCGGGCAATCGACAGAATCAAACCCGTCATCATCGCTGGTGTAGCCAGTGGCACAACTACTTTCCACAAAGTCTCAGATTTGGTCGCCCCCAGCGCCAGACTGCCCATCCGGATAGTACTTGGAATACGCGACAGGCCTTCTTCGGTCGATACGATCACCACCGGCAGCGTTAACAGCGCCAGCGTCAGCGACGCCCAGAACAACCCTGGCGTCCCGAAGGTCGGTGCTGGTAATTTTTCCGGGTAAAACAGCGCATCAATGTTGCCGCCCATGATATAGACGAAGAATCCCAGGCCAAACACACCGTACACAATCGACGGCACACCAGCGAGGTTATAAACCGAGATGCGGATAATCTTCAGCATGGTGCCTTGTTTGGCATATTCACGCAGGTAAATCGCCGCCAGCACACCAAAAGGCGTCACGATAATCGACATCAGGATCACCATGGTGATAGTGCCGAAAATCGCTGGGAAAATACCGCCTTCAGTGTTGGCTTCACGCGGGTCGTCGCTTAAAAAGTTCCAAATAGACACCACGTAATGTACCGATTTGTCCAGCAACGACATCTGGTTCGGCATATGCGCATGCACGATGTTGGACAGGCTAATGGTCAGCTCTTTGCCTTCGGCAGTGACCACTTTCAGGCTGTCGCGTTTGGCCTGGGTGTATAAATCTTCCAGCTTTTGCTGTAACTGTGCATATTGCGCATCCAATGCAGCCTGCTCTTCAGCAGCTTGCTGGGCGTACTGGCTGATTTCAGCTGCGGTCGCGCCCTGTAATTCCATGGTGCGTTTACCAAGGCGCAGTGCTTCCAGCGCTTTGTTGATTTTGCCGATATCGCCTTTTTCGATATCGGTGATGTCATCATGCAAATCATTGGCGCGCGCCATCGCTTCCTGCAGTGCAGGCCATAAGGCTTCGCCTTCGGCTATTACCTTATCCTGCTGCAACAATTGCAGCGGGAAGCCATAGAAATTACCCCACTCGCGCCGTTCGATGACGATAGCGTTGGCTGGTTTTTCCCAGCCGGCCAGGTCGTGGTCTAAAAACCAGGCGAAATCACGGCCATACACATCGCGATTGCCAAGTTTCAGCAAGTGCCGGGCATAGCTTTCGGCATTATCCGGCAGCGCGACGCCTGAATCTTTCAGCGTGATTGCACTGACCTGTTCAGTGCGGACATGTTCGGCCAGCAATGTTTTTTTGCTGCCATCCGCCTGCACAGCTTCGACCCGTTGCAGGTCGGCTGGCCAGAAATGGCTGCCGCCCTGCACTGCAATCAGTCCCAATACGCCAATCACCATCACCAGACACAAAGCGATTGCACCGGCGTTTAACCAAATCCACGGAGTTCCCGTTTTAAACCAAGCTCTCATGCCGTTCACTCCGAATTACAGATTACTGAAGCGTTGACGTAACCGCTGACGAATCACTTCAGCCAACGTATTGAAAATAAAGGTAAAGACAAAGAGTACCAGCGCCGCCAGGAACAACACGCGGAAGTGGGTACTGCCCACTGCGGTTTCCGGCAACTCCACCGCGATATTGGCGGATAAGGTGCGCATGCCTTCAAACAGGTTGAAGTTGACCACTGGGCTGTTGCCGGTCGCCATCAGCACAATCATGGTTTCACCGACGGCGCGGCCAAAACCCACCATCACTGCAGCGAAAATACCAGGGCTTGCGGTTGGCAACACCACGCCGATCATGGTTTGCCATGGCGTCGCACCCAGCGCTAAAGAGCCTTGAGTTAAATGACGTGGTACGTTAAACACCGCGTCTTCAGCAATTGAGAAGATATTCGGGATGACAGCAAAACCCATCGCGATGCCAACCACTAAAGCGTTGCGTTGGTCATAAGTAATACCGTTATCGGTAAACCACTGGCGCAAGCTGCCGTTGAAGAACAGCTGATCGACCGCCGGGCTTAGGCTGACACATAACCAGATAAAACCGATAATCATCGGGATCAGGATCACAACTTCCCAACCTAAGCCAAAACGCTCACGCCAGCTGCGCGGGAAAAAGCGCCACAGGTAAGCAGTCAGTAACATCATCAGCGGCAACAGCAGCAGAATGGCAAAGACTGCACTTAAGTATTTTTCGACAAAAGGCGCCAGCCATAAACCGGCAAGGAAACCCAGAATCACCGTCGGCAGCGCCGCCATGATTTCAATGGTCGGCTTCACTTTGCCGCGCAGTTTCGGCGTCATGAAGTAGGCGGTATAAAGCGCACTCATGATGGCCAGCGGCGTGGCGAACAACATGGCGAACAACGCAGCTTTTAGGGTACCGAGCGCCAACGGCACCAGACTCATTTTGGCTTCAAACTCGTCAGAACCTGAAGATGCCTGCCAGATATAGTCTTTTTCACCGCGACCTTCATACCAGACTTCATTCCACATCGCTTTCCAGCTCACATCCGGGTGAGCATTTTCCAGTGCAAAGCGCTGAACTTTACCTTCCGCAGCAAAAGCCAGTAACGCCGTGTTGATTGGGCTAATGGCAATGCGCTCAAAGTTCGTGCCTTCAACCAACGGCTCCAGCAACAAGGTACGCGCTGAAGTACCGTAGTGAATACCTAAATGACCTGAGGTATCCAGCGCCAGGAAACCTTTGCGCGAATACTCAGGTTCAATCTGGCGAATGGCCGCCGGATGCTGTTCAAAATCACGGATATGTTTTAAGTGGAAATTATTGTGCTCATCGCGTACCAGAAACCATTGGCTGAGGCTACCGTCCGAACCACCGACAATCAGCGACACGGCGCCAACCAGAAACTCCACTGCCGTGACCTGCTGACCAGCCGCCACAGCGCTGACTGCTTCGACATAACGCGCCTGCGCCGGATCTGTGACGTCGTAATAGTGAATTTTCTCGTTGCCTTCGGCGATGAACAGATTGTGTAAGGTCGTATCCAGCAAAATCCGGCTGACGTTTTTCGGCGCATCCGGCAGCGCATAATCGGTGCGCACCAGCGTGGTTTCACCGGTCATAAACTCAGTCTGCGCTTCAAACACGTGGTAACTCAGCTTGCCGTCGGCGCTGAATGCCACCAGCGCAGTACCGGCACTACCTTCCTGCACCGCCAGACTTTTCAGTGTCTGGCCCGGATTTAAATCCAGCGGCGCTTCACCCAGTGGATAAGTCACCACCGGCACTACTTTGCGTTTGTCGTTCGGGTAGCTCAGGTTGTATTCGTGTTTAATCACCAGCGCCTGGCCATTGGACAAACCCAGAGCCAATAAACCAGAGCGCGGTTCACCGCGGGCAAACGCCGAAATGGTGGTGTCCGCAGGTAACGTCAACTGAACTTTTTCACCGGCTGCGCCTGTCATGGCGTCAAAAAACTGCAGCTCACCGCCGGCTGAAACATTCAAGCCAACTTCGCTGTAACGTTCCAGGTTGGTATACAGCGGTTTATCGCTGTTGATCTGGTAACTCAGCTCCGGCTCGACGCTGGCCGAGGAGAAAATCGGCCCGACTTCGGAGAACAGATAAATGAAAATAGTCGCAAAAGCTGCGACCACGCTGATACCGGCAAAGGCGATACCGTATTTGGACATTTTGTCTTTAAAACTGCGCCAGCGGCGCAGACGGGCCCGTTTCTCGCCACTTGGCAATAAAGATTGCCTGACGGTGGCCGGGGCTGACGTGGAGGTCTGTTGCATGTTTACACATCCAGGACTGACTTTTCGGATGCTGCAAAGCTTAGATGAGTTTTATGTCAGAAATATTACAGCGAGAAATTTTGTCATAATTTGGCAATATTCAGATATTGCCAGCAGCGGTACTTTGCCGAAACCTTCAATTCAGGCCATAAACCGGAAAAAACAAAAGGCGCCCGCAGGCGCCTTGATAAGCTGATGATATTTATTTGATACCGAGTTCAGCCAGAACTTTAGCCGCCACTTTGTTCGGCACTGGCACGTAACCGTCACGTACCACAATTTCCTGACCGCGTTTTGACAACACCAGTTTGACGAACTCGCGCTCCATTGGCGTCAGTTCTTTGTTTGGATGTTTGTTTACATAAACAAACAGGAAACGTGACAGTGGATATTTGCCATCTAATGCATGGTCAGCCGTTGGCTCCACAAATGGCGAACCTTCTTTTTTCGCCAGAGGCAATGCCCGCACACCAGAAGTGACATAACCAATGCCTGAGTAACCAATCCCATTGATGGATTCGCTGACGCCCTGCACTACTGAAGCAGAACCTGGCTGTTCGTTGATGCTGGATTTAAAATCGCCTTTACACAGTGCATGTTCTTTGAAGTAACCGTAAGTGCCTGACACCGCGTTACGGCTGTACATAGTGAAGTCACGGTTTGCCCAGGCGCCGTCCAACCCTAACTGACCCCAGCGCGTCACATCTTCTTTATAGCCACATTTGCGGGTCGCAGAGAATACCGCGTCCACCTGCGCCATAGTCAGGCCTTTGATTGGGTTGTCTTTATTGACATACACGGCCAGTAAGTCGACGGCAACTGGCACAGCAGTTGGTTTGTAGCCAAACTTGGCTTCAAATGCCTGAATTTCACTTGGCTTCATGGCACGGCTCATCGGGCCGAAGTTGGCGGTCCCTTCAGTCAGCGCAGTTGGCGCTGTGGAAGAACCGGCACCCTGAATCTGAATATTCACATTTGGGTACAGCTTGCGATAGTCTTCAGCCCACAACGTCATCAGGTTGTTCAGGGTATCTGAACCAATGCTGGAGATGTTGCCTGAAACGCCAGAGGCTTTCTGGTACTCAGGTAATGCCGGGTCGACTTTGGTCACCGCGGCGGCTTGAAAACTGAATGTTGCAGCAACCAGCGCCGCAGTCAATAAAATTTTGAAAGTTTTCACCTTAAAGTCCTCTTGTTGGCATTCACAGGCCTGTGCCTGAAGTTCACGCTTCGCATCATATGGCGTAAATATGACACTATTATGACGAATAAAAGTGCGGCGCAAATTCCTGCAAAATCGATCAGTGGTGTTGTGTTTTTAAAGCGACTGGCTATAGTTTTGGCAGGCTGGGCACCCGGACGTATCTGTTTTCGTAGCAGGGTCAAGCCCGCCCCATAACAAAAATTATATTTTTTCTATGATATATATTTCACGCTGAATCTCTTTATCAGCGAAGTACTAAAACAAGGAAATGCGCTATGAAGCAGTTGGTTTTAACGCTGATTGGTCAGGATAAAGCCGGCCTGGTCGAACAGCTTGCGACGTTAATTGCCGAATATCACGGTAATTGGACGGCGAGTAACCTCAGCCATCTGGCTGGTTACTTTGCCGGGATTTTACAGGTTGAAGTGGCAGAACAACATGTTGCAGCCCTGACCGCAGCGCTGCAGCAAATGCAGGATCTGGATATCCGCGTACAGCATGGGGTGGACTCCCGCGTTAATCAGCAAAAACTGCTGCGTTTTGTCATCACGGGCAACGACAGACCGGGCATAGTCCGTGAACTGTCATCAGTGATCAAACACAAAGGCACCAATATCATTCATTTTGAAAGTTCAAAACAAAGTGCGCCGAATTGGGGCGTGCCGTTGTTTAATGCGATAGCCACAGTCGAATTGCCGGAAGGGCTGAACAAAGATGAGGTGGTACAGGCGCTCGAGGATATAGCATCCGACGTTATGGTCGATGTCGAAAATCTGAACTGATCCGCTTTGTGCCCACGATAGCCCGTGCATCTTCAGACGCGACGGGCTATCTTATTCATAAATCTTTCATCAAACTGCCATAGATTAAGCGCAGGCCCTCCCCCGCTGTGATGGAATTGGTATGGAATTACAAAGTACTGCAGAACACCCGACTCATTTTTTCCCAAAAGAACTGAGCTGGCTCGCCTTTAACGAACGTGTGTTACAGGAAGCGGCAGATGAACGCAATCCGCTGATTGAACGACTGCGGTTTCTCGGGATTTATTCCAACAATATGGATGAGTTTTATCGGGTGCGGGTGGCCGATGTTAAACGTCGGATCATGCTGCAAAAATACCATGAAGAAGATGCCAGCCAGACCGAACATTTATTAAAACAGATTCAGCAGTTTGTCTTACGTTTAGGCGCCAAGTTTAATGCGATCCATATGGACCTGCAGCTGGGTTTGCGTAAGCACAATATCGAATTCATCGACCAGCACAAGCTGAATGAATCTCAGAGCGCCTGGATAAAATCCTACTTCAGAGAAAAGGTGCTGCGCCATATCTCGCCTATTTTGCTGTCGAATGAGAACCTGCAGCTGTCAAAACGGCTGGAGGATAATGCCACTTATCTGATGGTCGAAATGACCGGCAAAGGCAAACCTGAATACGCCATCGTACAAGTACCAACCGACGATGTATCGCGTTTCCTCGAACTGCCTATTGCGCTGAACCGCACCAAACGCAAAGGCCGCTATAGACACCAGTTTATGATGCTCGATGATGTGATCATTCATTGTCTGCACGATTTGTTCGTGGGGTTCTTTGATTTCTGCGACATTCAGGCCTATTCGATGAAACTGACCAAAGACGCCGAATATGACTTAAGCGAATCGCTGGACCAGAGCCTGCTGGATAAAATGTCACACGGCATCCGACAACGGCTGGAATCTGAGCCGGTGCGTCTGGTCTATGACGTCTCAATGCCAGAGCATATGTTGAAGATTTTACGCAAATTGCTTGGCGCTAATACTGTAGATGCGCTGATCCCGGGCGGGCGCTACCGCAACTTTAAAGATTTTATCAGCTTCCCTTATACTGGCCACGCCAGTCTCGAATTTCCGCCACTGCCGCCGTTACCGAGCCCGGATTTTGAGCAATACAACACCACTTTTGATGCGATCCGTAATCATGACGTGCTGCTGCACTATCCTTACCACAACTTTACTTATTTCACCGAATGGGTGCGGCAGGCGTCTTTTGACCCGAAAGTAAAATCGATCAAAATGACCATGTACCGGGTAGCGAAAAACTCCCGCGTGATCCATTCCTTGCTGGATGCAGTGCGTAACGGCAAAAAAGTCACTGTAGTGGTCGAGCTCAAAGCGCGCTTTGATGAAGAAAACAATATTCAGTGGGCACGGCGCATGACACAGGCCGGTGTCCAGGTAGTATTTGGCCTCACTACACTGAAAATACACTCCAAACTCTGCATTATCAGTCGCGAAGAAAAAAGCGGTCTGGTCAAATACGCTCATATCGGCACCGGCAATTTCAACGAAAAAACCGCCCGGATTTATACCGACATGAGCCTGTTTACCTGTCACACTGAAATTTGTGACGAAGTTGACCAGGTATTTGAGTTTGTTGAATACAGCTATAAACCTTTTATATTCAAACATTTAATCGTATCCCCAACCTGGAGCCGGCCAAAGCTCAACAGCTTAATCCAGCGGGAAATTGACTTTGCTTTGAGCGGGCGCAAAGCAGAGATCCTGTTAAAGCTGAATAATCTGGTCGATGACCCGATAGTCGAGATGCTGTATAAAGCCAGTCAGGCTGGGGTCAAAGTGCGCATTATCGTGCGGGGCATGTGCTCGTTAATCCCGGGCATACCCGGCAAAAGTCACAATATTAAAGTCATCAGCGTGTTAGACCGTTACCTGGAACACGCCCGTGTCTACCAGTTCTTTAATGGCGGCGATATTGATTTGTATCTGTCGTCGGCCGACTGGATGACGCGCAATATTGAACAGCGGGTTGAAGTGGGTGTGCCTATTTATAATGCGCGGATTAAACAACAAATTATGACGATCCTGGATTTGCAGTGGAATGACAACGTCAAAGCCCGGCTTATCAACAGCGATCAGAGCAACCCCTATGTCAAAAGGGGCAACAAAAAAAGTATCAGGTCTCAGCAGGCGATTTATGACTATCTCGCCAGTCAGCAGCTAGGGCCGACTATTCAGGCAGATTTATGACCCATTTGACGCCCAATGCATTGTCAGCCGCGGAACTGATCGCGGCTGTTGACCTTGGCTCGAACAGTTTCCATTTGGTGATAGCGCGTATCGTCGACGGCGCGTTACAACTGCTGCACCGGGAAAAACAAAAAGTGCAGCTGGCCGATGGGCTGGATGAACAGCAAATGCTGAGCGACGAAGCGATGCAGCGTGGTCTCAGTGTTTTGCGCCAGTTCGCTGAAACCTTAAAAGATATGCCGCCACAGGCAGTGCGGGTCATTGCTACCTACACACTGCGCCGCGCTAAAAACAGCGCACGTTTTTTACAGCAGGCTCAGGCTATTTTTCCGTTCCCGATTGAAGTCATCGCCGGTCAGGAAGAAGCCCGGTTGATTTATCAGGGCGTGGCGCATTTTGAAACTTATACCGGCCAGCGTCTGGTCATCGATATCGGCGGCGGCAGCACTGAGTTTGCCATCGGCGTGGATTTTCAGCCGCTGAAACTGGCAAGCCGCAATATGGGGTGCGTCAGCTTTGCCAAGTTTTTCTTCCAGAAAGGCAAAATCAGTCCCAAGCGTTTTGAGCGCGCTTTGTTACTGGCCGAACAGGAACTGGAAAATATCTGCACCGGCTACAAAGCCACCGGCTGGCAGCAGGCGGTTGGTACTTCCGGCACTATCAAAACGATTAAAGATATCGTCAGTGGCCTCGGCTGGCATCCGCACGTGATTCGACTGGAACATCTGGAAAAACTGCAACAACTGCTGCTGCAAGTGGAGCAATGCGAAGACTTAAATCTGCCCGGCCTCACAGAAGATCGCAAACAGCTACTGGCGCCGGGTCTGGCTATTTTACTGGCCTCATTCCGCATGCTCGGCATTGATGAGATGGTCTATGTCGATGCGGCTCTGCGTGAAGGTGTGTTGTATGAAATGAGTGACCGCCTGCAGCATCAGGATATCCGCCAGCATACCATTCAGAGCCTGATTAAAAGATACGCTGTCGACACCGAACAGGCCGGCCGGGTCAGCCAGACCGTTGAAGTCTTATGGCAGCAATGTCATGACACCTGGCAGCTTGGCGAGGAATGGCGTCAGCTGCTGCATTTTGCCTGTTATGTCTATGAAATTGGCCTGCAAATCAACTCGTCCAGTGTGCAGCGCCACAGTGCTTATATTCTGAATAACGCCAATTTACCCGGCTTTAATCAGGAGCAGCAGCGGGTACTGGCGTCTTTGGTGCGTTATCACCGGCGCAAAATTAAACCGGACGACGTATCAGCTTTCTATTTGTACCGGCAGACCGATTTTTACCATGCCCTGACGATTTTTCGTCTGGCGGTATTGCTCAATCAAAAACGCCGCGAGGACATAGTGCCGGCATTCAATTGTATTGCCCAACCGGCCGAGCTGACATTACTGCTGCCAGCAAGTTGGTACCTGCAACATACAGTGCTCGCGGCAGACCTTCGCACAGAACAACAGTTCTTAAAACGCGCTGGTGTGACGCTGCACTGCCCGGGTCTGCCGGAACTGACTGACGACAATTAAAGCTGGATAAAACCTGACCCGGGGCGGGCTGACCGTCATGTCAGCCCGGCTCTATTATTGTTTAGCAGTTTTGTTTGTTGTTGCCGCTTCCGGTGGCAAATCACTGACAGTAACCACACCGCCCCTGTTGATATGATTAATCCGCAGCTCGCGCATGCGCTGCAGCTGATCTGACGAATGCAGCCCAACATCTTCCACCTTTCCAATCCAGCCAGACGCACTGGCCGGCATATTACGAATGTCCAGAATTGCCGCACTGTTGATATGCGCAGCAGTGCCATAACTGCGACTGCTACCGTAAATATCAGTCACAGTCCAATCTTCGATATCTGTCACTAACGCTACTGCTTGCTCCAGTTGTGGCTGCTCGCTATCTTGCAGAAAACCTTTGATATGGTCACGTAAGTCGGTTTGAAAATCGGGAAAGTATTCGGCGTTGCGCTGATAAAATCCGGCAACCCGGAAATTTTTGCGATCTGGGTATGTGCCACGGTTCGAGTTGATAAAATCAAAGGCATTAAGCTTAAGCGCCCGCATCACATTTTCGCCGGTATAAGCGTGCTTGCGAATACTGGGACTACCAATGTACCCCTGATACAGCCCATATAGCACCAGCGGCTGGTCCGGGAAATTAGCCTTGAGTACAGCGTGCTGAATATCGTCCAGACTAAGCGCTACGCCCTCAATTTGCATAGTTTTACGCGCTAACAGCCCATCTGGTGCCAACACATAGTCTTTCAGATTTTTGCGCGGATATATCTGATTGATCTCGTCAATCACCACCAGGTTGTACAGATTCAGCCAATAAGCCAGCTGTTCTTTTTTATTCAGCTTGTTGAGCCGGATACTGGCCGGAATGGCTTCCAGACTTTTGCGGATCCCGGTCACTGCAGTCTTCAGCTCAGGTTTTTTACGAAACTCTTCAAAATACAACTTGTTGCCGGCGTTGATGGTCAGCACATTAAAATTGTTTTTCAGCCGGGTATTCACCGTAGCGCTTGAAGCGGAAGACTTTTTCCGGCTTGGTGGGCCCGACATCAACACCGCTTGTTGCAGCAGGTGGTCAACATCATCGTAGCGGATTTGGATTTGCGATTGTTCGTCCGAGCCAAACCAATGCTCGGGCAATTCTGCCGCTGGCAACACAGTACTGACCACAGCGCTGAACACACTGGCGATCAACAACAGTCTTTTCATTGATTGTCCTTTTTCAATGCTGTATTCCGGATAATTAGTTACTCATGCCGACCTGCGCCGGCATGTTCGCTGCGTTTACTGCCCGGATTTATCGTTGTTTTGTCCGGTTTCAGACTTCTTCGCCTTTTCAGCTTCAGTCAAATCCGTCACTGTCACCACACCACCGCGGTTTTCGTGGTTAAATTTCATCTCTTTAAGTTTTTGCACCTGATCAGCAGAGAAGCGGCCATAAGTGACAGATTTGGCCTGGACGGCACTTGCCATCAGTTCCAGATTTGCGACTTCCTCGGAACCCGGCAGCGTCTGGCCTTGGGCAAAAGCCCCCAACAATGCCGCTTCGTTCGTGGCAGCACCTCCGCCATAGTTACGGCTGGTGCCATAGATATCGGTCACAGTCCAGTCGTTGATGTCAGCAACCAGTGTTTGCGCTTCATCGAGCAATGGGATCTCATCATCCCGCAGATATTCTCTTAAATGATTGCGTAAATCAGCGGCGAAATCCGGGAAATAACTGGCGTTGCGCTGATAAAAACCGGCAACGCGGAAGGTTTTGCCATTGGGATAAGTGCCGCGGTTGGTATTGATAAAATCGTTGGCGTTAAATTGCAGCGAGCGGTTCAGATTGGCGCCGGTGTAGGCATATTTGCGGATACTGGGACTGCCGATATAGCCCTGATACAAACCATAAATCACCAGCACATCATCCGGATATTTTTGCTGTAACACGCCGTACTGGATGTCATTGAGGCTCAGTTGTACACCACCGGCGTTCACCAGCTTGCGGGTTAATAACCCGTCTTTGCCAGTGACAAAATCTTCTAAGTCTTTTTTCGGATAGATTTTGTTGATTTCGTCGATGACCACCACGTTATATAAATTCAGCCAAAACGCGATTTGTTCTTTTTTGCTTAAGCTGTTGAGCGGGATTTCACCGGGAACTGATTCCAGACTGGCACGGATTGTACTGACCACAGCCGCCATTTCCGGTTTCCTTTTAAACTCTTCAAACATGACACGGTTGCCGGCATTGGTGGTGAGTGTGTTGTAGTTGTTTTTCAGCCGGGTGCTGACAGTTGATGATGAGGCTTTGGATTTTTTCCGGCTTGGCGGCCCTGACATCAGGACTGCAGAGTCCAGCACATAATCTAGGTCGCTGTAACTGATAGTAATAGTTGAATCCTGAGTTTCGCCCTGCCAGGCCTCCGGCAACATAAAATCGCTTGCGGCTGCCTTACAGGACAGCAGCGCCAGCGACGCAAACACCAAAAACACTTTCCACATTTTTGTTCTCCTTTTTGCCAGTTCTGGCATCACCATAGGTGAATAATTCAGCGAACTCAACTTTAAAATCTCTTTATATTCACATTTTATCATCTAAAAAGCCGACCACTTAGGCGGCCATGCACTGAGCGTCAGATTTATCCGCCACAGCGACACGCTGGCGATTGGCAAGCGGCCGATTTCCCGCTAAGTTAACCCTGTCCCTTTTTTCTTCTATCAGGAATTGATATGCGTTTTTTGCTTTCCGCCCTGACACTCGCACTGGCCGCACAGGCCCAAGCTGCCGATGTGAAAACGGCCCTGACTCCAGCGATCAGTGCGGTGATGCCGCAGGTCGTCAACTGGCGTCGTGATTTACACCAACACCCGGAACTGTCGAACCGAGAAAAACGCACCAGCGCGCTGGTGGCGGCTGAACTGAAAAAACTCGGCCTGGAAGTACAAACCGGCATCGCCCATACCGGCGTGGTGGCGATATTAAAAGGCGGTAAACCCGGCAAATTGGTGGCACTGCGCGCGGATATGGATGCGTTACCGGTTAAAGAGCAGGTGGACTTGCCTTTTGCCTCTAAAGCAGTGGCCGAATTTAATGGGCAGCAGGTTGGTGTGATGCACGCCTGCGGTCACGATGCTCATGTGGCGATGTTGCTGGGCGCTGCGACAGTGCTGAGCCAGCATAAGTCACAACTGGCTGGTGATGTGATGTTTATCTTCCAGCCGGCCGAAGAAGGCGCTCCAGCCGGGGAAGAAGGCGGTGCCAAGCTGATGCTTAAAGAAGGTATTTTTGCCAAACGTAAGCCAGATGCAATTTTTGGCGTGCACGTCTGGCCAGGGCCTTCCGGGCAGCTGCAGGTCAAACCTGAAGGCATTATGGCTGCGGCCGACAGCTTTGAAATCACCGTCAAAGGCGTACAGGTGCACGGTTCCAGCCCCTGGCGCGGTATTGATCCTATCGCGGTTACAGGTCAGCTGATTACCGCTTTACATCAGATTCCGGCCCGCCAGCTCGATGTAACTCAGGCTCCGGCCGTGATGTCGATTGGTCAGGTGCAAGGGGGCGTGCGCTGGAACATTATCCCGGATGAAGTGAAACTGGGTGGCACTATCCGCACCTTTGACCCGGCGATGCGTGAGCAGCTCATCAGCAAAATGCAGCACACCAGCGAACATATTGCGGCTGCCAGTGGCGCCACGGCACATTTCCATTCGCAAAGCTTCGCGGCTGTAACCTGGAACCATACTGGCCTCACGGAATGGGCGATGCCGTCGCTGAACTGGGCCGGTGCTAAAGCTGGTGTCAGCCCGATTAAACCTATCACCGCCTCGGAAGATTTTTCCTATTTCCAACAGGAAGTGCCGGGCGTGTTTTTATTCCTCGGCATTGCCGAACCGGGCCAGCCGCTGGATAAAACAGCACCAAATCACTCACCGTTTTTCCGCGTCTATGAACCGGCGATGGAAAACGGTGTGCGGGCATTGACGGGGTTAGCGGTCGATTTTCTGGCACAGGCGCCGGATTTGAAGTAGTGCCTTTGGGGTCAGGTCTTGCCTTGTGCACCTTTGGCGCACAAGGCAAGACCTGACCCCAGGGTATGTAGCTTACTTCAACTTTTTCGGTAACTTCGGTTGAGTGGCAGTCAGCTCGCCGACCACCAGCTCCGGCGGCAGCGCAAAAGAAAACGAACTGCCGCGTTTTGGTTCACTGAAAATCATCAGCCGGCTTTGATGACGCGACAATACGTGTTTAACAATCGCCAGGCCAAGACCGGTGCCGCCGGTGTTGCGTGCCCGCGCCTGATCGACCCGGTAGAACCGCTCAGTTAAGCGCTTGACGTGCTGTGGCGCTATACCTTCACCGTTGTCGGTGACAGTAAATACTGCTTTGTGATGTTCGCGCCGCCAGCTGACTTTGATCTCGCCGCCATCCGGGGTGTATTTAATCGCGTTAGTCACCAGATTGGAAAAGGCGCTGCGCAACTCTTCGGTGATGGCATTGACACGCAAATCCGGGTCAATCTCAAATTGGATATGATGCTGTTTTTCCCGGTTCAGGCTATGCGCTTCCTGCTCCAGCAACAGCAGCATCGCCGGCGCATCAACATTGTCGTCGTAATGCACTTTGGCGGCGGCTTCAATCCGTGACAGCGTCAGCAACTGCTGCACCAGATTGTCCATCCGTTTGGTCTGGTCCAGCATCACTGAATGCGCTTTTTGCCAAATCGCCTGCTGCGGCAAATGCTCAGGTTCCATCATTTCCAGATACCCCTGCAGCACGGTCAGCGGTGTGCGCAGTTCATGCGACACGTTGGCGACGAAATCTTTGCGGATTTGTTCTAACTGCTTGAGCTGGGTGATATCGCGAATGATCAGCAGATACTGTTTTTCGCCATATTGCAGCACGCGGTATTCCAGCGTCAGATCTTCGGTCAACGGCGAAGGCAGCTCAATCGCCTGTTCGAAGTTTTGCTGTTGCAGATACTGCTGAAATTCGGGGTTACGAATCAGGTTATCAATGCGCTGACGTTCGTCCATCGGCCAGCGCAAGCCCGCCAACTGTTGCGCCAGTTTGTTGCACCAGACGATAGTCCAGTCCAGGCTCAGCACCACTATGGCATCCGGTAAAGCTTCAGCCCCGTCACGGAATCGCCGGACCAATGCGCGTAAGTCTTTGTTTTTCTTGCGTGCTTTACGCTGACGATAATAAATACCGTCAAACACCTGCTGCCAGCTGCCATCGCCGGCCGGTGGCGATAACTTGCGGTCACGCCATAACCATTTATCTAATAAAAACAAATGTTTGTAATGCCAGGCAATAATGCCAAGTGCAAACAACAACAGGAACTCGCTGGTCAGATCAAACAGCCAGCCCAGCGCTGCAGCCAGCAAAAACAAGCCAGCCAGGCGAGTGGCAATAGCCCGTTTAGACAGTAATAAACGCATAGTACCTACTTGGTTGCGACGGCCTGTCAGCAACAAGCCGCCCGGCAGACTGAGGTTATTTTACCGAAAAACGATAGCCGGAGCCACGTACGGTTTGCACCAAGCGGTCATGGCCACCATGTGAAATCGCTTTACGCAGCCGGCGGATATGCACGTCGACCGTGCGGTCTTCGACATAAACATTGGTGCCCCAGACATGGTCAAGCAGTTGTTCACGGCTGTACACCCGCTCCGGATGCGTCATAAAGAAATGCAGCAGGCGGAACTCGGTCGGGCCCATATCCAGCGGCTGATCGACCGCAGTGACGCGATGTGACACCGGGTCCAGTTTTAACCCCTGCACTTCGATCACTTCATCGAGGCTGGTCGGTGCCACGCGGCGGATAACCGCTTTGATGCGCGCCATCAGCTCTTTCGGGGAAAACGGCTTGGTGACATAGTCGTCAGCGCCGACTTCAAGGCCCCGCACTTTGTCTTCTTCTTCACCGCGTGCCGTGATCATGATGATCGGAATGCTGCGGGTCAGTTCATGTTGTTTCATCTTTTTGGCAATTTGAATGCCACTGCCACCTGGCAGCATCCAGTCCAGCAGCACCAAATCCGGGTAAGGTTCCACCAACTGATTAATTGCACTGTCAAAATCAGCCGCTGTACTGGCCTGATATCCATTTTGTTCCAGCACAAAACACAACATATCGCGAATTGGTGCTTCATCTTCCACTATCAGAATTCGTCTCGACATAGCCTGTTACCATCATCCGAGGTTTTGGGTACTGCTTTGAGTATCCCGCCTTATTATGACAATTTTATGAAAGACAGCAGTCCGGTGCTGACTTTGTCACAATTCATTTGCATATAGCCAGCACTATCAGCCTTTTCCACCGGCGACAACTCAGCCGGCTGTCGGCGTCAAAATATTACGAACTGGCAAGACAGTTCCGTGACAGTTTTCTGAAGATTTTTTGACAGAAGCCACGCCAGCCGGCGCCACACTTGCTGCCGCCAGCACTGTCATCTGCCTGCCAACATTCTGTCATAAAACAGTCACGCCCGGGATTTACCGTCATTGCAGTTTTTTATGACCCACTGCATCGACGGAGATTAAGATGGCTTTTGGTAAGATTTTAAAGTTAAGCGCAATTTCGACTGCTTTATTCCTGGCCGGTTGTGGCGGCGGCGACATTGTGATTAGCACTGGTGCTGGCGCGACCACACCAACAACCCCAACGACACCGACCACACCTACGACGCCAACCAGCAAATGTCCAAGCTTTGCCAAAGAAGGCGCCGCAGTCGGTGGCATCAGCAAAACCATTTGTGAAGTCAGCGGCACTTTAACAGCCGACGCCACTTTCACTTCAGGCATCGTCTGGGCGTTAAGCGGTAAAGTACAGGTCGGTAATGACAACGCCAACAGCGCGACCCTGACGATTGAACCAGGCACCACTGTGTTTGGTAAATCCGGCGCCGATTTCTTAGTGGTCGCACGCGGTTCTAAAATCAGCGCAGTTGGCTCTGCCAACGCGCCTATCGTGTTTACCTCAGTCAACGACATGATTGGTACTGCCAACGACGCATCTGCCGGCCAATGGGGCGGTATAGTGCTGCTGGGGAAAGCACCAACCAACAAGTGCGACGCAGCGGCGCTGGCTTCCTGTAAAATTGAAGCAGAAGGTAACGCCGGCCCTTACGGTGGCGACCGCCCGACTGACAGCAGCGGTATTCTGAAATTTGTTCAGGTCAAATACGCTGGTTATGAAGTCATCAAAGATAACGAATTAAACGGCGTGACGTTCGCCGGTGTCGGCTCAGGCACAGTCGTTGATTACCTGCAAGTGCATAACAACTCAGACGACGGCGTCGAATTCTTCGGCGGTACTGTTGATGTTAAACACTTAGTGCTGACCGGTAACCGCGACGATTCACTGGACTGGGCAGACGGCTGGACCGGCCGCGTGCAACATGTGCTGATTCGTCACAACCCGAACAACCTCGAAGCCAACCGCGCCATCGAAGCAGACAACCAGTCGTCGAAGTTTGACGCCACACCAGTGTCAAAACCACGCATTGCCAACATGACCATTATCGGCAACGCCTTCACATCAGCTGCGGCCGATTCTGAAGGTATCCTGCTGCGCGCCGGTACCGCCGGTGAGATTTACAACACCATCATCACCGGACCAAAAGGCATGGGTGAGTGTTTTGAAATCGAAACACCGGAATCTGTTGCTAACGCGAACAGCGGCAAAATCATCTTCCGTAACTCGATTGTGAACTGCCCGGAAAACTTCAAATCGCCAAAAGATGCTGCCGGCAACACGCTGTTAGACGTGGCGAAATGGTTTGCTGCCCAGCCTGACAACAGCATTGCCGACCCGTTATTAGGCGGTTACATGCCAGCTGCAACTTCACCGGCGCTTGGCAAAGGCTACAACATGCAGAACTTTGTTGACCCATGGTTCGACAACGTGACTTATATCGGTGCTTTTGATGGCATCACCGACTGGACTAAAGGCTGGACCCACGGCTTACACGCCAGCAACGCAGCGCTGACGGCTTGCCCGGCCGGCACTACAGAAGTCGCATCTTTAACCGGTAAACTGAACTGTGAAGTCAAAGGCACACTGACCAGCAACGTGGCATTAAAAGCCGGTGCTGATTATGTGTTAAACGGTAAAGTCACTGTAGGCGGTGATAACACCACTTCAGCAACATTAAGCATTGACCCGGGTGTGCGTGTGTACGGCAAATCTGGTCAGGATTACTTAGTGATTGCCCGCGGCAGCAAACTGATGGCGGAAGGCTCGCCAACAGCGCCTATCGTGTTCACCTCACTGCAGGACGTGATTGGCTCGGCCACCCGCGCTGGTCAATGGGGCGGTATTGTGGTGCTGGGCAACGCACCAAGCAACAAGTGTGACCAGGCTGCCACCACCTGCTCTATCGAAGCGGAAGGCAACGCCGGCCCATACGGCGGTTACAAAGCGGATGACAACTCTGGCGTGATCAAGTACGTGCAAATCCGCAACGCCGGTTACGAAGTGATTAAAGACAATGAATTAAACGGTCTGACCCTGGCTGGTGTCGGTAAAGGCACTGTGGTGGACCATATTCAAATCCACAAAAACCTTGACGACGGCCTGGAACTGTTCGGCGGTACTGTCAACGTGAAATATGTGGTGTTGACTGGCAACGAAGACGATTCACTGGACTGGACTGACGGCTGGAACGGCAAAGCGCAGTTCCTGCTGGTGAAACACGATGCAGCGAACACTGTGACTAACCGTGGTATCGAAGCGGATAACCAGTCGACCAATTTCTCAGCGACGCCACTGTCAGAGCCGACTATCGCCAACATGACCATTATCGGTAACACCTTTAAGTCTGCTGACATGGACTCTGAAGGCATCCTGCTGCGCGCCGGTACTTCAGCCAAGCTGCACAACATCCTGATCGCCGGTCCAAAAACTGACACCGGCGCCATGGGTGAATGTCTGGAAATTGAATCGACGCAATCTCAGGCTTTAGCGGCGAGCGCCAAACTGGTGATGACGCACTCAGTCCTGGGTTGCCCGGAACCATTCAAAGGCACAGTCTCACCAACCATGACTGTCAAACAGTGGTTTGAAGGTCAGCAAGGCAACAAAACGGCTGCCGACCAGGCTGCTGTACTGAACGGCCTTTACACCATCGACACTACAGCAGCCAAAGACATGGCCGCAGTAGACAGCTTCTTTACCAAGACCACCTTTGTCGGCGCCATGGATGCGGCCAACGACTGGACTAAAGGCTGGACCACTGGTTTAGGCAACTAAGCACTATCAAACGCCGGCTTTTGAATCTTCAAAGGCCGGCTTTGTGCTGAGAGAGACTTTTGCGTAGAACCCGGCCAAAACCGGGCAGATAAAAACTCTGGCTGAAATGAACAGCCGACAGGATCCAGAAAAATGAGTAGCTTGCACCCATTTGGCCCATTGCAATTAAACCCGAACCGCGTCACCCGCGCAGTCTTATTGGCCTTAACTGCCAGCGCAGCCCTGCCGTTAACCGCTCCGGTAGCGCAGGAAGCAGCACAAGCAGTGACAGCACCTGCTACCTACGCAGCAACACCAGATGAAACTCAGGCCGTTGAGCGGATTAACGTGTCAGGCCGTCTGTTAAGCTCTGCAGCCGCCACTGCAGAAGAGCGTCGTCAGCAACCCTTTGTTGCCGAGTTGCTGGGTATGGACCAAATCTCCCGTGCCGGTGACGGCAACGCCGCCGCCGCCCTGCGCCGCGTGACAGGTTTGACGCTGGTTAAAGACAAATTTATCTACGTACGTGGTCTTGGTGAGCGTTACTCATCCACGCTGTTAAACGGCGCCCAAGTACCAAGCCCGGACCCAACACGGAACGTCGTGCCGATGGATATGTTCCCGGCCGGCATCATCGAAAGTATGGTGGTGCAAAAATCCTATTCGCCGGAATTACCGGCTGCTTTTGGTGGCGGGAATATCAATATACGCACCAGCAGCATTCCGTTAGACCAAGTATTCAGCTTATCAGTGGGTACTGAATACAACAGCCTCAGCAGCGACAAGGGCCTCGAATATAGCGGTGGCGGTGATGACTGGCGTGGCCGTGATGACGGAACCCGCAGTCTGTCAGAACCATTCCGTGCGGCAGTCGCGCAATATGGCTCGCTGGATCTGGTGAAAATTGCCCAGGGCCTCGGTGGCGTCAACGCCGACAATCTGGCCAAAGCCGAGCTGATTAACCGCAATCTTGGTCTGGAAATGAACCGTCAGCTGGACGTGAATGAGAAAAGCCTGGGCCCGGCTTATGATGCCAGCATGTCCTGGGGCAACCGCTTTGATATCGGCGAGCGCGTATTTGGTGTGATGGCCGGCGTCAGCTACGACCAGTCGAGCGAAAACAGCAAAGATCAGGAACGGTATTATTCCATCACCACCGGCAGTGAACTGACGCCGCTGAACCGCTATGACGACATTCTGCGTACCGAACATCAGGTGAAATTGTCCGGCATGCTGAACTTTGGTTTTGAGTGGGACAACAACAACCGCTTTGAAACCTCCAGCATCTACCTGCAGGACACCAAAGATCGCATCAAACGCAAAATCGGTGATTCGATTGAAACTATCAACGAAGCCAACCGCGAAAACGAATTTTATAACATCCTGTATGAAGAGCGTTCGATGCTCAGCAACCAGATCCGCGGTAAACATACGCTGGATTGGGCCGGTGACTTAAATATCGACTGGCAATACACCGACGCTAAAGCTGAACGCCGCGCGCCGGGTGAAGTGGAGTATCTGTATGTCCGCTCGCTGGACGACGCCGGCGTGCTGCAAAACAAAACCATGCGCCGCAGCGACAACGCGGTGATTTATCAGTTCGGCGATATGGAAGACAACACCGAAAACGCCAGCTGGAACGCCAGATATCCACTGTCGACTGAAAAAACTGAATGGACCTTCAGCACCGGTTACAGCTACTTCGAACGCCAGCGCGACGCGTCAACGGCGCGTTATAAATTTGATACCCGTGGTTTCAGCAACGCTGATTTAAGCCAGGCATACAGCCAGATTTTCGCTGACGCCAACATCCAGAACGCCGCCAAGCGTTTCCAGATTTCGGACGTAACCGGTGATGCGGACGATTACAAAGCCGCGCAGATGATCGACGCCGCTTATGTCGCGATGGAAGCCACTTATGACTACACCTGGCGGGTCAATCTGGGTGTGCGTTACGAAGATTTCCGTCAGGTCTCTATCCCGCTGAACCCGTCTACCGGCGCTGTGCAGGGCGATATCACCAAGATGCCTATTCAGCAGGATGATTTGTACCCTGCCCTGTCGGTGACCTGGATGCGTACTGAAGAGACGCAACTGCGCTTTGGTTTCAGTGCAACCGTGGTGCGGCCGGATTTACGTGAAGTCACACCGGTGCTGTTTATCGACCCGATCACTGACTTTAAAGTGATGGGTTTTGCTGACCTGAAGAGCACCGACATCAAAGGCTACGACCTGCGCTTTGAATCTTACTTAGATTCAGGCAGCAACTACAGCATCGGCGTGTTTTACAAAGACATGCTGAACCCGATTGAAGCCATTGAACTCAAAGGCTCTGACGGTAACCTGCTGATGTCATTCCGTAACGCCTTAGCCGGCGAAGTGTACGGCATTGAAGCCGAAGCACTGCAAAAACTGGATATGTTCGAAGGCGGTTTTGGCCAGTTTGTTGATAACTTCTTTATCAACAGCAACGTCACTTTCAGTAAGTCTGAAATCGAAATGCAGGCGCTGGGTGAATCAAACCTGACTAACCTGGTACGCCCGCTGACCGGCCACAGCAAATACGTGGTGAACTTCCAGCTCGGTTACGATTCCGACAACGAAGACCACACCGCGACGCTGACGTACAACGTGTTTGGCAAACGCATCGCCTTTGCCGGCATCGACGGTAAAGACGACGCGTATGAACAACCGTTCCACTCGCTGGATTTCACTTACAGCTACACAGTGCTGCCGGAAGGCAACCTGAAGTTCTCGGTGAAAAACCTGCTGAACGAAGAAACAGAAATTCTGCAGCAAGGCGAAATTCTGCAAAAACGCGAAGAAGGCGTCAGCGTAGGGTTAAGTTACAGCCAGAAGTTCTGATAAGCCCTGAGGCTCAGATTGATACCGGTTAGAGAACCGCGGAGGCTAGCAAGGACGCTACTCCGCGGTACTGTTTTTTGTGGTGGGCGAGATAGCTGTTCTGACCAGCTTTACCTTGACCAGAGCGGTGCCGGTTCTTTAAGATCAATATAACTTTTTGCCAGAGGCTGCATTTCCTTGGACATACCCAGTCGACCTTCTTTGTTGTAAATCAGTCTGCCGCCTCTCCCTCTTTGTTTTGCCGGGTCAGTTGCAGTCTGACCGGCGTTTTGCCACCTCAAAGTATTTTCTCGCGCTGTGTCGTTCGGGGATCTTCCGGCTACATTAACGGAGTCACCTGATGCTGCGGATTTTTACCGTACAACAACAAAAACTGGAACGGCTCGAGCTGCAAAGCGCCGAGCAGGTACAGCAGGCCATTTGGCTGGATTTGCAGGAACCGGATGACGCCGAGCGAAGTTTTATCAGCGACCAGTTTGGCCAGCAGCTGGCACTGCGTGCGGAACTGGACGATATCGAAGCTTCGGCGCGTTTCTTCGAAGACGAAGACGGCCTGCACGTGCACTCGCTGTTTTTTTATCAGGAAGACCGCGCAGCCACCACCACAGTCGCGTTCACCATCCGCGACGGCCGGCTGTTTACGCTGCGGGAACGCGAACTGCCGGTATTCCGGCTGTACCGGATGCGCGCACGCAACGCACATCTGCAAAGCAGCAATGCCTTTGAATTATTACTGGATTTGTTTGAAGTCAAAATCGAACAGCTGGCCGACAGTATCGAAGAAATTTCACTGGCACTGGAAGCCATCAGCCAGGTGATTCTACAGGGCAAACAAAACGAAGCTTTTCAGGAATCACTGTCAAAACTGACCGAGCTTGAGGATATGAGCTGGAAAGTCCGGCTTTGTCTGATGGATACCCAGCGCGCCATCAGCTTTCTACTGCGTAAAGCACGGTTACCGGCCGACCAGCTGGAGCAGGCGCGCGACGTATTACGCGACGTGGAATCGCTGCTGCCGCACAATGAATCCTTTTCGCAGCGCGTTAACTTTCTTCTGCAATCGGCGATGGGTTTTATCAACATTGAGCAAAACCGCATCATCAAAATTTTCTCGGTGGTGTCGGTGATATTCCTGCCACCAACTTTGGTTGCCAGCAGCTACGGCATGAACTTCGCGCATATGCCAGAGCTGAATCTGACCTATGGCTACCCGCTGGCGCTGGGGCTGATGTTGCTCGCCGGCATTACGCCTTATCTGTTTTTTAAGCGAAAAGGTTGGCTTTGAAAGCAAAAAACCGGCAGCAGCCGGTTTTTTGTTGTTAAAAAAGCCTCAGAACTTATGTTCAATGCCCACTGCCAGGTAATCGGTATCGGCTTTGTTAAAGAAATCAAAGCTGCTGTACCAGGCGAATAACTTGGTCTCTTTACCAAGTTTGTAATCGGCGCCGAGGCTGTAACCATCGTGGTCTTCCAGCGTCTGATACTGCGCTTTCAGTTCAAACTTATTCAGTGGATAAGCCGCATTTAACAGGTAACCGTCTTCTTTTTTGCCACCCGTCATCACTTCCTGCTGATGTAAACCTGCGCCCAGTTTGATGCCGGCTACTTTGCCCTGCACGAACAAGCGGCTGCTGTCGTAGCCATTGACGTCGTTATCCATCGACACTGAGGCATACAGCGGGCTGTCTTTGAGGCTGTCATCGCCATACATCAGCGCCACAGACTGGCCGTCCTTACCTTTCTCTGAATCTTCCATGATATGCGTCACCAGCAAGGAGAAGCCGGCAAACTTCGGTGTGATATACACCAGCGAGTTGCTCATGCGGTTTTCACCTTTCCACAAGGTTCTGATATCGGCTTCGTAGTCGTTAAACAGGTCCATTTTACCCTGCGCCAGTTTCAGCGAGGTGTCATTGCGGCCAGCTTTGATAGTCCCGAAGCTGCCGGTCAGACCGATAAACTGGTCACGACCTTTGAGATTTTTTTCGTTGGCTTCGTCGGTCAGGTCTACTTCCCATTCCAGCTGATAAATCAGTGTCAGGTCGTCTTCCAATTTGTAATCGCCTTTGACGCCAAACCGGGAGGCATTGCTTTTTAATTCAGAGAAACGGCCGGCGCCATCATCCGAGCTTTGCGCCGATACGTTGATTTTACCGTACACCGTCAGTGGATCAGCCTGGACAGCACCCACCAGACCCAACAACATGGCAACGACCACAGCTTTTTTTGCGAACATGGGTAAATCCTTCTTTTTTATGAAGAACATCTTTCTTTGCAACAGTTTGGCTTCAGTATAAACAGTATCAGCCACTTGCAAGGATTGAAGAGGTAAAAACAGGTATTTTTATGACGCAATGACAGTTTCATGAATTTTTTCAGTATTTTTCATGGCATTGTCATGTCGGTTGGGAGGCTATTTTATGTCGCATTTATGACAACATTATGACAATCAGTTATTCAGACTCACAGCTGCCTGTCCTTGCGGCAGCTGCCGGCACTGGCCGGTTTTTTCGGCCTTGTCAAAATCTACGCCAGTCCAGAGCAGTCGCGGCTGTGGTTTAAATGCCGCACTGGCAAAACTCAGTTCGCTCTGCTGCGTTGGATAATGAATATCAGCCAGTTGCAACATGGTATGAAACGTCTGGCTGGTCAATAAAGGTTGTCGCGCCGCCAGGTTCAGCTGCTGTGTTTTTTGCGGAAACTGCTGGCTGAACAGTTCAGATCCCCACCACAAAGCGCCCACCCGATAGTCAAACTCGGTGTTGTGGCCATGACCGCTTTTATCGCAGTCGCCATCAAAGATGTTTTCGCCATGATCAGACACCAGTAACAGACTGGCGATAGCCTGCTGTTGTTGTAACTGACGGATAAGTCCTGCGACGATAAAGTCGGTGTACAGCACTGTATTGTCGTAGGCATTATTGAGCAATTCGCGGTTGGCCTGGTCGTGCATGCCAATCTTCTGGCCTTTACCTGAAGGCAAAAAGCGGTCAAAAGCTGGTGGATAACGGTCGGTATAACTGAAATGGCTGCCAAGCGTATGCAGTACGATCAGCTGTTTTTGCTCTTGTTTTGCCAGCACCCGTTGAAAGGCGTCCAGCAACACCTCGTCATAAAAGCCTTCTTTTTTATAGCCGACCGGATTTAAGTACTGCACTTCGTCTGCTTCGCTGGCATGTAAAGCCACCGAAGAGTCATGCACACCGAGCGGGCTTTGCGTCGACAACCAATAAGTGCGAAAGCCGGCTTCGCCAAAAGCCGCGACCATGGACTTTTCATCAAAGAAATAACTTTGATTAGCGGCGGTTTTGCGCGAAATAATCACCGGCACCGACATCCGAGTCCAGGCCCAAGGACTGATCATGTCCTGAAAACTGATGACACCGGGAATACTGGCAAGCTCTGGCGTGGTGGCTCGGGTATAGCCATTGAGCTGCAGCCGGTCCGGTCTCAGCGTTTCGCCAATCACCAGCACATAGATTTGGCGCTCGCCCTGCACTTCCGGCTGTGCCGCACCAAACTGAAAATCGCGGCTTTTCGCGGCGACGTTACTCAAAGCCTGTTGCTGCACCCGGAACTCATTGCCGGCCAGCAGCAGATTGAGCGGAAAACTCTGATAAAACAGATTGTGGCTTTGTGGCAAAGGCCGCCGGCTTAACGCAGTCTGTGTCGCGTCGGCTTGCGGCTTAACCGGATAATCAATCGCATACTGGCGTTCCTGCAACGCCACCCAGCAGAGGCCAGCCACAGTACAGCCCCAAATCAGCGGCCGGCAGAAGCGCGGCCAATGTAGCTGTGCGACCAGCAACACACTGCTGGTCAGGCCAAATAACAGCACAATGCCGAGAATGGCCGCAAATAACAACCAGCCAATACCGGACAAATAACCGGCCGCTTCGGCCAAATCGGTCTCAAAGATAATCGCCATGGCATGCGCATCTGTCGCCTTGCCATAGGTCAGCTGATAAAACCACTCCTGCGGCACCAGCAGTGCCAGTGGCAACCATAACCAGACCGAGCGGCCGGGCGAGCGCTGCAACGACAACAACAGCAGCAACAGCAGAGCGGCCGGCAGCAAGCCAAAGCGCAGCCACAGACTCAAATCCTGGCCGCGTTGCAGCACCAGCCACTGCGGTGATAACAACAACAGCAGTAAACTCAGCAGCAAGACAACGGCCAGTGGCTGGCTCTGCGGCAGTTTTTTAATCATGCGGGATGAAGTCCTCGTCACAGATCAGCAGGGAAATTGGCAGAAAACGGCGGCATTATTCATAAATTCAGCCTGTTACTCAACCAGTCGCCGTAGCGCTGGTCTGGTATCGCCAGATTGCCGGCGTTTTTCTGCAGAACGGCGCTGGCATTCTGTCATATTTTTATAGTATGGTGCTTGCGACTTTATAAAAACCGGCCACCGGCGTAGCCCGCCAATGCTGGCCTCAGACAAGATCCAAAGGAAGTAGTAACATGCTCGCTCAACCAGTCGCCCTGACCCAGGACCAACACAAAGATCTGCGTATCCTGCCAAAATTCTCCGTTGAAATCCTGGAAAACCGTCACGTCGCGCCATTAATGCTGCAAGAATTCACTGCCGCTGCGCCGTTTTATCCGATTTTCTTCTTAAAAGCCGGCGACGCCGAAGTCTACAACCCGGTTGCCGTATTTGGTCTGCAAGAATCACAAAACCTGTTCCTGCAGGATGGCGAGTGGAAAGGTGAATATGTTCCAGCCGGCATCCGCGCTTATCCGTTCACATTAGCCCAAGCAAACGACGACCAGTTAATCCTGTGTGTCAACGAACAAGCTGACAACGTCAGCCGCACTGAAGGCCAGGCGCTGTTTGATGCAGAAGGCAAAGCCACTGAATTCTTCGACGGTATCAACTCTTTCTTTAAAGATTATATCGATGCCAATACCGTCAGCCGCAATATCCTGAACCAAATCACTGAGATGGGCCTGTTTAAAGCCGATGGTCTGCAGTATCGCGACCTGGCTGGTAACGAACGCCGCCTGAACGGTTTCCATGTGATTGACCGGGAAAAATTCGACGCATTAAGCGACGAGCAATTCCTGCAATTACGCAAGTTTGGTGTTCTGCCGGCGATTTACGCGCATTTCAGTTCACTGGAGCGCATCGGTGTACTGATCGCCCGTTTACCGGCAGCAGCAGCTGCGTAAGCTGATGCTTCGCCAATAAAAAAGCGGCCACGAAAGCCGCTTTTTTATTGGCCGCAGTTTAGGGCAAAATCGGTGGCAGGCTATAGACGGGCAGTTTGGGATGAAACTAAAAAATGCGTGTCTGACACTTGGAATACTGATCCTGCTGGCTCCCCGGCTTTGGGCAGAACCTGCGTTCTGGTATCGCTGGCAAAGTGTCAAAACCGGTAAATATATCTGCAAACAAACTGACCCGGGGCCTGGTTGGGTTAAGCACAGCGGGCCTTATCTGGACGGCGGTTGTCGTGTGTTAAAGCAACCGCCTCCACAACAACTGCCATCTGATGCGCAGCCTGTATCTTAAACCTGTGGTGCCGGAAATGCTTTGAGCGCCGTGCGGGCGATGTTGTGCAGCTGCTCAGCGCAAGCACCATTAGTCGCCTGAACTGATAATCCTTGTAACACCGTAATGATAAAACCGGCCAGGCCCTGTGGATCGGCATCGGTAGGCAAATCACCGTCTGCTTTGGCCTGTTCAAACCGCTGCACCAGCTGTTCAAAGCCGGCTTTACGCCGAGCGATCAAGGCATCTTTCACCGACTGACCACTGTCACTGCAGGCTAAAGCGCCCTGCACCATCAGACATCCTGGCGGATGCTGCGGATTACTATGTTCTGCCGCTGCACCAAGCAGGATTCGCTCTGCCACCCGATAAGCCGTTGGCTCCTGCATCGACGGATAAAAAAACGCGCTTGGGCGATTTTCATAGCGTTCAATCGCTTTGAGAAATAACTGCTCTTTATTGCCAAAAGCCGCATAGAGGCTGGGTTTATTGATGCCCATAGCTTCAGTCAGATCAGGCAAAGACGCGCCCTCATAACCTTTTTGCCAGAACACTTCGAGCGCTTTTTGCAGCGCTGTTTCCAAATCAAAGGCGCGTGGCCGGCCAACCGGTGCGCTGTTATTGCATGGGGTGCGGTTTAGCGTGTTTGCACTCATCACTACCTCAGTGGCGGTCTGTTCGCTTGAACAAGAGCGCCCTTTATCTGCATGGGCCAGAGAATAACGCAGCAGCCGACCTTGGTAAACACTGCAGTAAACACTGCGGCCAACAGTCCGGCGTTATCACCGAAACTGCGGACACTTTACCGAGGCTGCGCGGTCCATTCACGGACAACTTATTTTCTGCTTATAACCAACAGAATCGCTGCCCTGCGAAAAAGTTCCAAAATACTTTACCAGTCAGTACAAAATTAAATTGACTCTGCAATGCTTTTCTATATATTTACCGGTCAGTACATTATATCAATCGGTACAGAAGTCAACAAATACAGACTCTCACGCGGTGTAATGCCAGAACATTCCAGCCACAGCCCCTGAATAAGAGGAATTTTTGAACATGGCCAGACCCCAGTTAAAACTACCCCGTCGCCTGCTGCTGACCAGCCTGGCGGCTTTTATACTCGCTGCCTGCCAACCGGCAGCCCCGGCCGCCAGCGGCCCGGCTGCAGTCAAAGTCGATGTTGCCACAGTGCTCAGCCAGCAAATCAGCGAAACAGACGAATACACCGGCCGTCTGCAGGCGCCGGAATCGGTCAGTCTGATGCCGCGCGTTTCAGGATATCTGGCCAAAGTGCATTTCAGCGAAGGCGCTAAAGTAGCAGCCGATGATTTGTTATTTAGCCTGGATAACGCCCCTTTTGCTGCTGAAGTGGCGCGCCTGAGCGCCAGCCAGAGTGAAGCCAAAAGCGCCTTAGCGCTGGCCGAACGCGAATATCAGCGTGCACTGAGCCTGAAAAAACAAAATGCGATTGCGACAGAATTACTCGACAGCCGTTTCAGCCGCTATGAGCAAGCCAAAGCGCAGCTCGCCGCCACGACTGCCGCGCTGAAAAAAGCTGAGCTGGATTTGTCCTACACCGAAATTCGCGCGCCAATTGCCGGTGTGGTGTCGAACGCCTTTATCACGGCCGGTAACTATGTGCATGCCGGCCAGTCGGTGCTGACCAGCCTGGTGTCCAGTGGCCGGATTTATGCCTGGTTCGACGCTGACGAGCAAAGCCTGCTGCGTTACCTCGGCCTCGACAGTGCCAGCGCTACCAACACAGGCACCGCCAGCCAGCTGCAGCAACAACAACGCCCGGTGTTGCTGGCCTTAAGCGGCAGCACTGAGTTCCGCCATCAGGGTACGATTGACTTTATCGACAATCAACTTAACGCCGCGACCGGCACCATCCGCATCCGCGCCAGCTTTGACAACGCCGACAATAGCCTGCTGCCTGGCCTGTTCGCCCGGCTGAAGTTAACCGGCAGCGCGCCTTATCAGGCTGTGCTGGTCGACGACAAAGCTATAGGCACCGATTTATCCAGCCGTTTTGTACTGGTGGTGGATGCCAAAGGCACTTTGCAATACCGCCCGGTCACACTGGGTGAAAAAGCAGGTGGCCTGCGCATCATCAAAACCGGTCTGAAACCGGCCGAGCAGGTGGTGGTGAATGGCCTGCAACGGGTGCGGCCCGGTGTCGTGATTGAACCGAACCGGGTCGAAATGGCAACGCCACAGCAGCTGGCCGCGCTTGCCAGTGAACAACAACCCTTTAGCATCGCACAGCAACCGGCGTCCTCACAAGGCACCGGCAGTAGCGTGAGCAGCGCCGGCCAATAACAGGGGCATCATCTATGTTATCAAATTATTTTTTACGCCGGCCCATATTTGCCGCCGTGTTGTCGCTGCTGTTTGTCATCAGCGGTGCCATCGCAGTCTGGCAACTACCGATCACGGAATACCCGGAAGTGGTACCGCCCACAGTGGTGGTCACTGCGACTTATCCGGGCGCCAACCCAAAAGTCATCGCAGACACAGTCGCAAGCCCGCTGGAGCAGGAAATTAACGGCGTGGAGAACATGCTGTATATGTCCTCGCAGGCGACCAGCGACGGCCGCATGACATTAACTATCACTTTTGCCATCGGCAGTGATGTCGACAAAGCGCAGGCGCAAGTGCAAGCCCGGGTTGACCGCGCCAAACCGCGTTTACCGCAGGAAGTGCAGCGGCTTGGTATTGTCACCGAAAAATCCTCGCCGGATTTAACCATGGTGGTGCATTTAACCTCGCCGGATGACCGTTACGACATGCTGTATCTGTCGAACTATGCCGCGCAAAACATCAAAGACGAACTGGCCCGGATTGAAGGGGTGGGTGCTGTGCGGTTGTTTGGTGCCAGCGAATACAGCATGCGCGTCTGGTTAGACCCGAATAAAGTTGCTGCGCTTGGCCTCACGCCGCCGCAAATTGTCAATGCGATTCGCGAGCAGAACCAACAAGCCGCGGCCGGCAGTTTAGGTGCGCAGCCTTCCGGCAGCAGTGATTTTCAACTCCTGATCAACGTCAAAGGCCGGCTGACCTCCACTGAGGAATTCGGCAATATCATTATCAAAACCGGCGCCAACGGCGAGCTGAGTTATCTCAAAGATTTGGCGCGGCTGGAGCTGGGCGCCAGCTCTTATGCGCTGCGTTCCTTGCTCGATAACAAAGACGCCATCGCGATTCCGGTGTTTCAGGCATCTGGTTCCAATGCAATCCAAATCTCAGATGATGTGCGCGCCCGCATGGCCGAACTTGCGCAGAATTTCCCGCAAGGTCTGAGTTACGACATCGTCTACGACCCGACGGTGTTTGTGCGCGGCTCGATTGAAGCTGTGGTCAAAACGCTGTTTGAAGCCATTTTACTGGTCGTGCTGGTGGTGGTGCTGTTCCTGCAAACCTGGCGCGCGTCCATCATCCCGCTGGTAGCAGTGCCGGTGTCGCTGATTGGTACTTTTGCCTTTATGCACTTGTTTGGTTTTTCGCTGAACGCGCTGAGCTTATTTGGTCTGGTACTTGCCATCGGTATTGTTGTCGACGACGCCATCGTCGT
>SSFI01000004.1 GCA_008015325.1 Rheinheimera sp. | reverse complement strand
AGCCCGACGAGCTACCAGGCTGCTCCATCCCGCGTCCGTCATTGCGGGGCGCATCTTATTGCTTTTGGATTTCGATAGCAAGCAACAATTGACGTAAATGCAGCAACTACGTACTGACTGCTGATTTTATCAGCATCTTGTGTTTTAAATCAGCGAATTACCTGTCGCAGTATAAAGTGGCAGCAGCAAAACCAAATTCGGCAGCGGGCTGGCTGCAACTTCTGATATACTTCGCGCAATTTTTTTGCGTGGATTTTTTTATGTTGCAATTCTGGGCGTTAACCTCCAAAGGCGTTGAAGAAGTCCTGGCCAGCGAATTGACCAGCCTCGGCGCCACCGTCAGTAAAGTCAGCCTTGGCGCTGTGCGGTTTGAGGCAACGTTAGAGCAGGGGTACCAAATCTGTTTATGGTCGCGCCTTGCCACCCGGATCATGCGCCAGCTCGACCAACTCTCTATTAATGAACAATCTGATGTCTATGCCGTCGCCAACGAGCTGGAGTGGACGACACAGATGGGCTTGCGCCAGAGCCTTGCCGTCGAATGTGTGGGTAAACACCCAACTATCGATAACAGCCAATTCGGCGCGATGCGCGTCAAAGACGCTATTGTCGACCAGTTCAGAGCAAAATTCGGCGAGCGGCCGGACGTTAGCCGGCTTGAACCGGATGTGCGGTTTCAGCTGCGGATGGAACGCCAGCATTTTTACTTCCTGAAAGATTTCTCTGGACCGTCACTGCATCAGCGGGGTTACCGTAAAGAGCAGAGCGAAGCACCACTCAAAGAACAGTTAGCCGCAGCTATGCTCATTCGCTCTGGCTGGCAGTTTGAGCAACCATTAGTCGACCCATTTTGTGGTAGCGGTACATTATTAATTGAAGCTGTGTTGATGGCGCGGCAATTAGCGCCTGGCCTGAAGCGCCTGAAGTTTGCTTTTGAAAACGACAGCGATTTTGACGCCGCTTTATATCAGGAACTGCGTGCCAAAGCGCTGGGGCAGCGTCGGGCCTTAGCGCCAACCGCCAAATTTATCGGTTTTGATACAGACCCGCGTCAGCTCGACAAAGCGCGCCAGAACGCAGCCCGTGCCGGTGTTGCTGAATTTATCGAATTTAAAGCCGGTGACGCCACCACTTTAGAAGCTGTCGGCACCCAAATCCCTGGCGTAGTGATTTGTAACCCACCTTATGGTGAGCGCTTAGGTGATATCCCGTCGCTGATCCCGGTATACAGCGAATTTTCCGTACGGCTGAAGCAACACTACGCCAACTGGCGGCTGGCAATTATCACCAGCAACAGTGATTTGTTGCGTTCACTGAAACTGTCAAAGCTTAAATCCTATAAATTTGCCAACGGCCCGCTGGACTGTGAATTCAGTTTGTTTGACCTGACGGAAAAACAAGTGCAAATCACCAGCAAAACGCCGTCGATGTTTTTTGCCGAAAGCGAGTCCTTTGCCAATCGCTTGAAAAAGAACGTCAAACAGCTGGAGAAGTGGGCCAAGCGCGAGCAAATCAGCTGCTATCGGCTGTATGACGCCGACATTCCGGAATATAACGTTGCCGTCGACTGGTACGACGGCGAAGTGGTGATCCACGAATATGCCGCACCTTCAAATGTCGACGAGCAAATCGCGCAAAAACGCCTGTTTGATATCGTCAATCTGGTACCGCAGGTGCTGCAGGTAGCAACCGACGCCATCGTCTTAAAGGTACGCGAAAAGCAAAAAGGTAAAGAGCAATATCAGGCACTGGCCAAAGCCGGCCAATACAAAACCGTCAGCGAATACGGCGCCAAATTTTTGGTGAATTTGCGCGATTACCTCGATACCGGCCTGTTTTTAGACCACCGTCTGACCCGGCGCAGCATCCAGCAACAAGCCAAAGACAAAGCGGTGCTGAACCTCTTTGCCTACACCGGTTCTGCTTCTGTGCACGCCGCTCTGGGCGGTGCCCGCAGTGTCACGACTGTGGATATGTCTAACACTTATCTGGACTGGGCCAAACGCAACTTTGCCGTTAACAACCTTGCCGGCAAGCAATATCAGTTTGTGCAGGCCAACGTGCTGGAATGGCTGGCTGATTGTAAAAACCAGTTTGATTTGATTTTTGTTGACCCACCGACTTTTTCCAACTCGAAACGAATGGAAGATACCTGGGACGTGCAGCGTGACCATGTGAAGTTACTGACGATGATTAGCAAGCTGGTCGCTCCCAACGGTAAAGTGATTTTCTCCAATAACAAACGCAAGTTTAAAATTGATCGAGCGGCACTTGAAGCTGCCGGCTGGTCAATTAAAGACATCAGCGCCGCGTCTTTGCCGGAAGATTTTAAACGCAACCCGCAAATTCACGTGTGTTTTGAGCTGACACGGAGCGCCTGATGCTGACGCTCTACAGCACCTGGGGTTGCCATTTGTGTGAAGAAGCGGAAGCGCTGCTGCGTGCAGCAGGCCTTGAGTTCACGCTGGTCGACATTGTCGATGACCCAGTGGCTTTTGCTTTGTATCGCACTGAAATTCCGGTGCTGATCAGGCAGCAGCATGGGCAAACCTATGAATTAAAATGGCCCTTTGATGCGGTCGCTCTACAGATATTGATGACACAGCCAGCGCTGTGAACAGGAAAGATAAAGCGTGGAATTACTCAGATTTCAACAAGCCTGCCTGGCTTTTGGCACTCATCCGGTGCTCGATCATGTCGACTTCAGTTTATTTGCCGGTGAGCGGGTTTGTTTGGTGGGCCGCAACGGTGCCGGCAAGTCGTCGCTGCTCAAAGTTTTAACCGGCCAGCAGGTGTTGGATGACGGCCAAGTTGTTAAAGAAAATAACGTCGTACTGGCGCGGCTGGAACAAGACCCGCCGGCGCGGATTGATGTCACTATCGCTGATTTCATCCGCGAAGGCGCGGGCGATCTTGCAGCTAAACTGCAGCGTTTCTATCAAATCTCCAACGAATACGACGCCGACAATGACGCGCAACAACGTGAATTTGCCGCGTTGCAAAGCGAACTGGACGCGCGGGACGGCTGGCAGTTAGAGGCCCGTGTTCTGCAGCTTTGCGAGCAGTTTGTCATGGCGCCGGATGCGACCTTGGCCAGTTTATCCGGCGGCTGGCTGCGTAAAGCGGCGTTAGCACGGGCACTGATTGCCAAGCCCAACATTCTGCTTTTGGACGAACCGACCAACCACTTAGATGTGGCGGCAATTCAGTGGCTTGAGCAGTTTTTACTGCAATTTGCCGGCGCTATTATTTTTGTTTCGCACGACCGCGCTTTTATCCGTAACGTCGCAACGCGTATCATCGATTTAGACCGCGGCCATTTAACTTCTCACCCGGGCAACTATGCCGAGTATCTGGAGCGTAAAGCCAAGATGCTCGAAGTGGAACAGCAGCACAATGCGCTGTTTGACAAAAAACTGGCCGAAGAAGAAGTCTGGATCCGCCAAGGCATCAAAGCGCGGCGCACCCGCAACGAAGGCCGGGTGCGGGCGTTAAAAGAGCTGCGTAAAGAACGCGCTGCCCGCGTCGAACAACTCGGCAAAGTCGATTTTGCCATCGAACAGGCGGCGAAGTCCGGCAAGCTGGTGTTTGAAGGTAAAAAACTCAATTTAAGTTTTGATGGCAAAACACTGCTGCAAGATTTTAACTTCCTGTTGATGCGCGGCGACCGGGTTGCGTTAGTCGGGCCAAATGGCGTCGGTAAAACCAGTTTAATCAAAGTGTTATTGGATGAATATCCGGTCGAAAGCGGTGAAATTAAACGCGGCACTAACCTGGAAGTCGCATATTTCGACCAGCACCGGATGGCACTGGATTTAGACGCCACAGTGCAGGATAACGTCGCAGAAGGGCGGCAGGAAATTGTGCAAAATGGCCAAAGCCGTCATGTGCTCAGTTACCTGCAGGATTTCCTGTTTGCACCGGCCCGATCGCGCACGCCGGTACGGGCTTTGTCTGGTGGTGAGAAAAACCGGCTGTTGCTGGCGAAGTTATTTGCTAAACCAAGTAACTTATTGATCCTCGATGAGCCGACCAATGACCTTGACGTCGAAACGCTGGAGCTGTTAGAAGATATTCTGCAGCAATATCAAGGTACTGTGATCCTGGTCAGCCACGACCGTGAATTCGTCAATAACACAGTGACCAGTGCGTTGTGGTTTACCGGCACAGGCCGGATTGTTGAAATTGCCGGCGGTTATGACGATGTTCTGGCTTACCAGCAGCTGCAGCAAAGTAGGACGGAAGTGAAAAAACCGTCGAACGAACAAATAATTACAAAACCAGCTGAGCAATCTGCCGCGCAGGCTTCAGCTTCAGCACCGAAGAAGTTATCATACAAAGAGAAACGCGAACTGGAACTGTTGCCCGCCGAGATCGAAAGTCTTGATGAACAGCTCAGCGCCTTACAGACGCAGGTCAATGATCCGGAGTTCTTCCGCCAGAGTGCCGATGTCACCACAGCTCTATTGAACCAAATTCAGCAAGTCGAGTCGAAGCTGGCGCACGCATACGAGCGTTGGGAACAATTAGAAGCATTAAACCAGCAGTAGCAGGGGAATTGAATGAAATTTTCGCCGTTGTTTGTCGCCATGTTACCGGCCGTTGTGGCCTTTACGGGGCAGGCAGCCACTTATCAGGTCGTGGAACTTGGACCTATCGATGGTTATAAGTCAAGTTTCGTCTCTGGCCTCAATAACAATAACCAGGTCGTCGGCAACTTAAGTAACAGATTTAATTATCCAATTGACCTGAATTCAGTTGATTTCACTAATACCGTTATCACCGGTAATCTGACAGCGGCAGAAATTGAAGAAGTTAAAAAGGGCAATATAAGTGCAAAAGCCCTCACGGTTCTGACCAGTTATCTGCAAACGTCAAGCACTGTCTATACCACCCAGCGTTTTGCCGCTACTTATCCGGCCCGGCTGGATACCAGACAACTGGTACGGATCCGTGAAACTGCCGAAGTTCAGACCAACAACGAATACCTGCTCGGGATCAATGACCTGAACCAGATGATTGGTTATGCAACAGCACCTTTTACTCGTCAGTCGTTTACACCTGCAGCCACCACAACCACGCCAAATCCGGTAACTCAGCAGTTATGGGTGCCGTCACCTATGCATATGGCGGGCGTGATTTTTACAGATAAAGGCAAATACATCTTGCCACCATCCTACACAGATTACGGCGGTGGTTACAGCGTTGGTCGCGGATTAAATAATACTGGCAAAGTCATTGGTTATGGCAGCAGTAACATGGCGGCAGATATTCAGACTTCTATCGCAAAAGCCTGCGACGGCAGCACAGAGCCAAAAGATTTGTGTTTTTTCCGCAATGCAGTCGGCAACGCTTATGAAACCCGCGGGATGGTGTGGCAGCTGGATGCCGATGGTAAACCTGGTACTCCACAATTACTGGGTTTCCTTGGCGATAAAAACTCAGGGAAAGCTCATACCCGTACAGAATATCCGGCAGTAACCTATACCAGTACTCCGAATGACATCAATGATCATGGACTCGTCGTCGGTGCGTCGATGTATTCGGACAGTGATGATATTCGCTATTATCTGATTGACGCGTTCACTGGCCGCGATGAGGTGTATCATGCCTTCCATGCCACGATTTTTGATGGGGCTGAGCTAAAATCCTTTATTGACACAAAAGAGTGGAGCAGCAGTTACGCGACTGGCGTCAATAACAAAAACATCATCACTGGTTATGCTGTAAAAAATATCAACAGCACAGATCGGAACCGTTTCTTTGTTTACGATTACAACACGCAAAAACTGACGTTTCCGGCAGATTTGTTTGCGTCCGCTTCCACAGCACCGGAAGCCATCAACGACAATAATTTGATTGTTGGCACCACAGAATCGGCGACAGCCGGCACTTCGACCCGTCGTAATGTTGGCTTCCTCTACGACATCAATGCCAACACTTTCAAAGATATCAACACTTTGCTTAGCTGTAAGTCAGCGTACACTATCGTGACAGCCACTGACATTAATGAGAAAAACGTCATTGTCGCAACCGCTATCAAGGAAGTTGAGCGGCGTGATGTCAAAGGTGAGCTGGTCAAAGACAGTGCCGGCAATGTGCTGAAAGAAGAAATTGCCGTCGCTGTACAGTTAAATCCAATTGCAAACGGCAGCATCGACAACTGCGATAACAGCGCAGAACAGACCTACGAGCGCCAGGGCGCCAGCTTTGGCTTGTTTGGGTTGTTAGCATTACTGCCGCTGGCACTGCGTCGCCGCCGGCATTAAGTTGTGAAATCACCAAAAAACCCGCTATGCGGGTTTTTTTGTTTCTGTATCTTTCATATCAACAACCAAACGCTGTCCGTCATTTTGGTTTGCATTGAGGTACAAAAAAAATTTAAATTTTTTTGTCGTCAAATTGCAATGAAGTTCAGGGCGTTAGCAAAAGTCAAATAGTATCTCTGTTATTTTCGGTTGAACCTTTTGCCACACAGGTCTATCTATTACTTGTGTGCCGGTGTTGCACCCCTGCAGCCGGTACTTTCTGTGAAGAACACATAGAGTTGAGGAAGACTGCCGTATGAAAAGACAAAAACGTGATCGTTTAGAACGTGCTCATGCTCAAGGTTATCGTGCAGGTGTTACAGGCCGTTCAAAGGAGCTTTGTCCGTATCAGAGTATTGATGCGCGCTCGCAGTGGTTAGGGGGGTATCGCGAGGCGATGGAAGACCGCGGTGGTGGTCTGTTTAGTAAAGGTCAATAATGCCAGTCTGCTTAGACTGATGAATTAAGGAACAAACCCCGCAATCGCGGGGTTTGTCGTTTTACAGCTGACTTGTGAGCAAATCAGAAACTGGAAGTATCCTGGAACAGGCCCACTTTCAGCTCTTCGGCAGCATAGATATCACGGCCATCGACACTGACCACACCATCTGCGATGCCCATAAATAACTTGCGTTTGATAACACGTTTCATATCGATGGTATAAGTGACTTTTTTTGCTGTCGGCAGAATTTGACCGGTGAATTTTACTTCACCAACACCGAGCGCCCGACCTTTACCGGGACCACCACACCAGCCGAGGAAGAAGCCAACCAGCTGCCACATGGCGTCAAGACCTAAGCAACCAGGCATCACCGGGTCACCCTGGAAATGGCAGGCAAAAAACCACAGGTCCGGATGGATATCGAATTCAGCGATAATCTGGCCTTTGCCGTACTTACCACCTTCCTCAGAAATATGCAGAACCCGGTCAATCATCAGCATATTATCAATCGGCAGCTGACTGTTGCCCGGACCAAATAATTCACCTTTGCCACACGCAATTAATTCTTCTTTTGTAAAGCTATTCTGAGTCATGTATGTTGGATCCGTAAAAAATGCCGACTCACTCTAGCGAACAGTTGTACGCTAAACAAGTCCGATTAGTCGATTTCTGTTGATTGCAGAGCGTAATCCGGACAGAAGGCAGCCAGATGACAATTATTTAAACTGACGCTTCGATCGAGACTATCCTGCTATGCCCAAAACCGCTCAGCCAGCGCTGACCAACGCCGAAAAACAACAAAGATACCGGGAGAAACAACGCCAGTCTGGCAAAAAAGAGCTGCGGGGCTATCTGACACCTGAGGCTCTGAGTTGTTATCAGGAAATTGTTGACAAGACAGACTGGAACGACAGTCAAATTCTCAGTAATGCCATCCGGCTGATGTATGCGGCGCATAAACTCGGCCAGGTTGGCCTGCTGAACAGCTGGCTGAACGAACATCAGCGCTGATTTCGATTCGGTTGTGACTGTCGCAGCACGATACCGTATAATAGCGGTCCGTTTTCTGGGTTGAGTACCGCCATGATTCTGTTTGTCCGTGATTTAACTGTGATCGATTTTTCTTACCTTTGTCCACAACGTGGTTTGTTGGGCGAGAGTTTTATTGTCGATGTCGAATTACATGGCGGCCTCGATGCAACATCGATGGTGCTGGATTTTGCCCACGTCAAAAAATTGATTAAAAAAGCCATTGATAGTCTGGTAGATCATAAGCTGGCGTATCCTGCCTTACATCCGGCAGTCAGCAGCAGCCGGCACGGCAACACTGAATTGTTGACACTGCAAAGTCAACGCGGCCAGGTGCAAATCGCATCGCCGGCGGATGCCCATGTTGCAATCACGGCCGAGAAGGTTGATGAAAACAGCCTGACAGAATTTTTGCAGCAGCAAATCAAACCGCTGTTACCGGACAATGTGCAGCAACTGCTGTTTGTCCTGCGGCCGGAAAAAGCCAACGGCTTTTATTATCACTACAGCCACGGCTTGAAAAAACACGATGGTAACTGCCAGCGCATTGCACATGGCCATCGTTCAACTATCGAAATTTATCAGCACAATATGCTAAGCCCACGCTTGAACAAATACTGGACTGAACGCTGGACTGATATTTATCTCGGCACTGCCGAAGATCAAGTGCAGGCAGCGGACTGCCAATGGCTGCAACCGCAGGAAAACAGCTACTTTTTCCGCTATCAGGCGCCGCAGGGCTGGTTTGAAATTGCTTTACCGGTCAGTCACTGCGAAATCGTGCCTTGTGATACCACGGTAGAGTGTCTGGCCGAATATATTGCTAACACGTTGCAGACGCTGGAGCCTGCTACCTATAAAGTGGTGGCATATGAAGGTGTGGGTAAGGGCGCTATTGCCTTTTCCTGAGCAGCCCAACGCGCAGCATAACATCAGCCCGCGATTATCGCGGGCTGATTGTTTGTGGCTGGGGTATTTTTCAGCCTTATTCTGCGCTTTGCAACGACCAGATGACGCCTGGCCAACGGGTGCGCTGTGACAAAGCCTTCAATACAGCAACAGTCTCAGGCGCGGCTTCCAGCAGCAGGTTAAGCTGTACTAAGCGTTGTTGGCGAAACAAGTGACAACAGAGCACATCGCCAGGCACTGCGCGCAATAACATTTGTCTCAAGGTTTGCTCCGTTGCTTTTAGCTGCCCAACAGCAATCAACACATCACCTGCGCTAAAACCAGCACGATGTGCAGCGGTTCCATTACGCACTGCGGTCAGCAACAGACCTTCTGGTTTCACTTCATAGTGAAAGCCTGGCTCCATCGACGGTAACGCCAGTGCTTTGTCACCACTTTGATCCTGATGATGCTCCGGCTGACGCCAGTTTAGTTCCAGACCAAGTGCAGAAGCGGCTTCTGCCAGTGGCAGTGCTGCCACTTCCTCCACCCAAAGTCGGACCTTTTTAACCAGCGCATCGGACTGCGAATATTGCAGCAATAAACGGAAAAAAGTGTCTTCGCCACTGCCGGTCTCGCCCTGACCATATTGCTGCCAGCAGAGCTGCATCAGACCGTCTAAACCGAGATTCTGTTGCTGCAGCTCGGCGTCCAGACAAAATGCCAATAAGGCGCCTTTAGCGTAATAGCTGACTACCGCATTAACAGCGTTTTCGTCCTGGCGGTAGAACCGTGTCCAGGCGTTGAAGCTGCTGTCGGCAAGGCTCTGACGCAGGTTCGCCGGTGCACGTTGTAACCGGCTGATGGTTTTGGCAAGGCCGGTCAGATATTGCTCCAGCGTTAATATTCCGGTGCGCAATAAACTTAAATCGTCGTAATACGAGGTAAAACCTTCGTACAGCCACAACTGAGTACTGTACTGTTCAGCTTGCAGCTGATAGTCAAGATAGGGAGTGGGCCTCGCGCGTTTGACCCACCAGGTATGAAAATATTCGTGACTGCACAACGCGAGGAAATTCTGATAGTCCTCAGAATATTCTGCAGGCAGACGCGGATTGGGTAAATCAAAGCGGTTACACAGCAGCAGTGTCGAATTACGGTGTTCCAGCCCGCCATAGCCCTGGTCAACCACCCAGGTTAAAAACCAATACTCGTCTAAATCAGCCGGCAGGGCACCAAACACCTGTTTTTGTGCCTGGCAAAGCGGCAGCAAATCGGCGGCTATACGCTGCACGTCGGTCGCTACGGCGCCTGCCAACACCAGATGATGAGGCACGTTATCAATGACAAAACTGGCGACATCCAGCTTGCCTGCCAACAGCGGACAATCAATTAACTGTGCGTAATTCGCGGCACGATAAAAACCAAACTGCAACGGCGACGTTTCTGCTGCTCGTGGTAAGCCGGTGGCCAGTTGCCAGTGTTGTGGCGCCTGACCACGCCTGACTTCGACCAGATGTGGCAGATGTTGCTGCCCGACAACCTGCAGGCAGCAGGCCGCAGGATTTATCACGGCGATATCTGCGCTGAGGTAATTTGCTCGTACAGATAAATCAAAGGCATAGAGCCTATAACGTACTGTAACCGGTAAACCCTGGTGTTGTAGTTGCCAGCTTTGTTTATCGGTTTGCTGAAGTATCAGCGGGCCGGTCTGGTCCTGTGCACGGATATCGAGCAAATGGCGGGCAAAATCGCGGATCATGTAAGAGCCCGGGATCCAGGCGGGCAGAGTAAAAAGCACAACCGCATCGTCCTGCGGCATCAGCTCTAGTTGGACATCAAGATAATGACCGGCTAAATCTGCCAGTTCCAGCTGGTAACGAACTTCATTCATCACATATACTTCCGGCTTGCTGTTTCGTCGGATTATAACGCCGGCGCTGCATAATAAGGAGTTGAAATGGCACAAGAAACGATTTTCAGTAAAATTATCCGCCGCGAAATCCCCGCTGACATTTTATATCAGGACGAACTGGTCACCGCTTTTCGCGATATCAATCCACGCGCGCCAACCCATATTCTGATTATTCCCAATGTATTAATCCCGACCGCGAATGAGGTAGAACCAGTGCACGAAGCGGCACTCGGCCGGCTGTTCACGGTGGCACGCAAACTCGCCGCAGAAGCCGGCATTGCAGAAAATGGCTACCGCTTGATTGTGAACTGCAATCAACACGGCGGTCAGGAAGTCTTTCACCTGCATATGCATCTGGTCGGCGGTAAAGCATTAGGCCCGATGCTGGCACGCTGATGAATTTTGCGGATATGCCGCGCATCCACTAGAATGCGCGGCTTTTCCAAGAAGGTATTCTCAGTATGATGAACGAAGCACAAGTTGCAGTGCGGATTGAACAAGCCGTCACCCGCGTCACCAAAACCGTATTTCCTGGCCGCACCAATCATCACAATACATTGTTCGGTGGCGAAGCACTGGCCTGGATGGATGAGGCCGCTTTTATTGCCGCGACCCGCTTTTGCCGCAAGCCACTGGTCACCGTCAGTTCTGATCGGGTCGACTTTAAAGAATCCATTCCGGCCGGCACTATCATCGAGCTGGTCGCCCGCATTGACCATGTCGGTCGCACCAGTATCCGCGTCAATGTCGACATCTTTGTTGAAAACATGTACAGCGACGATCAGCACAAAGCGATTTCCGGCTCTTTCACCTTTGTCGCGCTTGGGCCAGATCGCAAGCCCACTCCGGTACTGGGTTAAGTCTACATCAGCACTTTGCTGCGACTAACAGAGACTGGCACGGGATTAATGTCCATTCAGCCGAATACAGCTTTGGTATAATCGGCGTCCTTATTCAGATGGAAATCTGCGCTTGCTGCGAATTTTTGAAGACCGACACCGCCAGTTTTGGATTTTACACAGCCTCGGATGGCTGGGTTTCGCGTTGGTTGCATTCCTCGGCTCGTTATTTCAGGAAATGCGCGACGCCTACCTGCTGGTCGTTGCCCTAGATGCTTATGCCGGCTGGTTGCTGACGATACCACTGCGTTATTTTTATCAGCGTATCCGCAGCTGGCATCCGGCGGCGCTGATTGCCACAGTGCTGTTGGCATCCTTAGTGACGGCAGCCTGCTGGTCAGTCATTAAAAACTTTAATTACTGGGAAATTTACCGGCACGGTTTCAGACCGAAGGACTGGTTGCAATATCTGGAACAAACCCCGGTGGCTTTTTATGTGATGCTGAGCTGGAGCGGCTTGTACTTCGGTGTGCGCTATTACCAGAGCCTGCAGCAGGAAAAACAAAAACTGCTGACCGCATCAAATAAAGCCCACGAAGCGCAGCTGAAAATGCTGCGCTATCAGCTGAACCCACATTTTCTATTTAATACTTTAAACGCGATCTCGACGCTGGTGATGCTCGGCGAAGCCGACACCGCCAACAAAATGCTCAGCCGCCTCAGCGACTTCTTACGTTATTCCCTGTACAAAGACCCGATTAAAAAGGTGGCGCTGTCGCAGGAAATTCATGCCGCCGCTTTGTATCTGGAAATTGAAAAAGTCCGTTTTTCTGAACGCCTGACGATTGAATACGACATCGCCGAAAATACTGAAGCTGCGCTGGTGCCGAGCCTGATTTTGCAACCGCTGGTAGAAAATGCCATCAAATATGCAGTGGCACGACAAGCAAGCGGTGGTCTGATCGCGATTAAGGCACGTAAATTTGGTCATGACTTGCTGATCGAAGTTGCTGATAACGGCCCTGGCATGCCGATAGATGCCGGTCTGCCGAAAGAAAACAGCGGGCTTGGGTTGGTAAATACCCGTGAGCGACTGGCGGCATTGTATGACAAGAATTTTTCACTGGTGCTGACTCACAATCAGCCGCAAGGTGTCAAAGTGAATATCCGGATCCCGTTTGAGGTGGAAGAGACGAATGAAGAACATTCTTAAAGTTGTCGTGGTCGATGATGAACCGCTGGCACGAAAGGGCATGCTGATGCGGCTAGCCGCGTTCAAAGAGCTCGAAGTCGTAGCGCAGTGCAGCAACGGTGAAGAAGCCATAAACGCAGTGTTGGAACACAAACCGGATGTATTGTTTTTAGACGTTGAAATGCCGGTGTTAGACGGCTTTGGGGTGCTCAAACAATTACAGCAACAACTGACCCAGCTGCCTTACGTGATTTTTGTCACTGCATTTGACCAATATGCGCTGAGCGCATTTGACGTCAGCGCTGTCGACTATGTGTTAAAGCCGGTAGAAAACGAACGGCTGCAGGCGGCAGTGGAAAAACTGCTGCGCGCCTATGAAGCCCGCGACGACCACAAACATAAAGGCCAGCTGGCTGAAGTGGTGGCTAAGCTCACCGGTGAAGATACCGCACAGATTTTGGGCCGGCTCGATAACGAACAACCTGTGATGAATGACAAGTTCCCGGATGCTATCAGCATCAAAGATTCCGGCGAAATCACCCGCGTGCTGGTGGCTAATATCGATTGGGTCGATGCGGCTGGCGACTACATGTGTATCCACACCAATGACGGTCAGACCCATATTCTGCGCCGCACCATGAAAGAGCTGGAGCAGGAACTGGACCCGCGTTTGTTTGTGCGGGTGCATCGCTCGGCCATCGTTAATGTCGGCACTATCGCCAAATTGCAGATGCTGGCCAATGGCGAACATCAGTTGATGCTGACCAATGGTCAATCGGTGAAAGTCAGCCGCAGTTACAAAGACCGCGTCAAAACGGTATTTGGCAGTTAAGCTGCAGAGCTGCTTTTGGGGTCAGGTCTTGCTCCGTGCATTTTCAATGCACGGAGCAAGACCTGACCCCATTTGTTTTAACTACCAGCCTGGTGCTGCTGCAAAATCCTGTCCTGCCACGCCAGTAAAAATGGATCTGCTTTTTTATGCTGAGCACCAGTAAGCCGCAGTGGAAACAACACCGCCTGACCGGCCTGTTCGCCCGCCATCATCATATGAGCATGACCGGCCACCAGCTGTTCCACCGCATAAGCGCCAAGTTTTGTCGCCAGGATCCGGTCTGAACCGACCGGGCTGCCGCCTCGTTGTAAATGACCAAGCACCACGGCACGACATTCAGTGCCACTTTGTACCGACAGTTCCTGTGCCAAAGCCGCCGCACCGGCCGGATACATGGTCTCGGCCAGCACAATAATATAACTGCATGCGCCGTGCTGTTGCTGATAACTGCGGATGTCCGCGGCGATATCTGCCACATCAACAGTTTCACCATATTCCGGACAAATAATCTGTTCGGCACTGCCGGCGATGCCTGCTGACAAAGCCAGATAACCGGTGTGACGGCCCATCACTTCAACTAAAAAGGTCCGTTCAAACGCATCGGCGGTATCGCGGATTTTATCAATAGCTTCCAGTGCCGTTTCCAGTGCGGTGGCAAAGCCAATGGTTAAATCAGTGCCGTCCAAATCATTGTCGATGGTGCCGGGTAAACCGACAATCTGACCGTGATAGTATTGCGACAAAGCGACACAACCACGGAACGAACCGTCACCGCCAATCACCAGCAACGCCTCGATGTTGAGCTCATGCAGAATGTCGGCGGCTTGCTGCGCTCCGCCAGGCTCCGGTAACTGCTTGCAGCGGGCACTCTTGAGGATAGTGCCACCCAGGTGGGCAATCTGACGGACATCGGTCTTTTTCAGTAACTGAAAATCACGCTGGAAAATACCATTAAAACCATGGCGAAAACCAATGACTTCAATGCCGTATTGGCAAGCGGTCAGCACTACAGCCCGCAGCGCCGCGTTCATCCCGGGCGCATCACCGCCCGAAGTCAGGACACCAATTTTTTTCATTTATTTTACCCAAGCTTTTTCATGTAACACCAGCATAAACCAGCTTAAATGATTTTAAGTTGATATAACGCAAACAGCGGGTAAGACGCGACAAAATTCGGCAAAACCTGCGGATAACAGGCGACAAATGGTGCAAAAACAACGACAATAGCGCGCTTTTTTTAACTAAGGGTAGGGTATGCATCAGGCGTCCGGCCGCAGTTTTTACGGCTTTATTCTGGCATTAATCACAGCAGTACTTTGGGGCATGTTACCCATCGCTTTAAAGCATTTACTGGTGGACCTCAGCGCCAACACCATCACCTGGGTGCGGTTTTTAGTCGCCGCATTGTTTGTTTCTTTGGTGCTCTGGCAGAAAAAGGCGCTGCCGGCAGTGCGTGGTCTGAGTAAAAAAGCACTGATCCTGTTACTGATCGCCATCGGTGGTTTGTTGTCTAATTACATCTTATACCTGATGGGCCTGCATTTATTAACGGCTGAAACTGCACAGGTTGTGATCCAGCTGGCACCTTTTTTGATGATGATGGGCGGTATTTTCATCTTCCGCGAGCAGCTGTTACTGTGGCAAAAAATTGGCGCAACGCTGTTAGTAATAGGTTTACTGCTGTTTTTTAACGAAAAACTATTGGTATTGCTGACCCAGTTTAATCAGGACAGTCTGGGTGTATTGCTGGTGATCATTGCCGCAGTGACCTGGGCCTGTTATGCGCTGGCGCAAAAGCAATTATTGATGACCCTTAACTCACAGCAAATCATGTGGTTTATTTACCTGGCCGGCGCCGTGTGTTTCCTACCGCTGATTGATTTGACCCCGGTGCTGCAGCTATCAGGTTTACAGTGGGGCTTGCTGGCTTTTTGTTGTCTTAATACCATCATCGCTTACGGCGCCTTTGCCGAAGCGCTGGAGCATTGGGAAGCGTCGAAAGTCAGTGCAGTGCTTGCCATTACGCCGTTGCTGACTATTTTGTTTGCCAATATCGTCAGCTGGTTGTTTCCGGATGCTGCGCCAGCCCAGGCACTGAATTTCTGGTCAGTCGCCGGTGCGTTATTGGTGGTTGCCGGCTCCGCCATTACAGCTTTGTCACCACTGTTAAAACATCATCTGGCCGGGAAACGACAGGCTGGTTAGTTTGCTGATTTTTAACCGGCTAAAAAGCAAAAAGGTCGCAAAAGCGACCTTTTTTATGCCAGTATAATGCGGCTGCTGCGACTATTTTACCGTAACAATTTTGCAGGTATTTGACGCGCCAACCGTTTCCATCACGTCGCCGTGAGTCAGGATCACTAAATCGCCACTTTGCAGGCCCGCCGCTTTTTTCACAGCTGCCACAGCTTCGTCGGCAATGTGGTCATTGCTGATACCGTGACTATCAAACGACACCGGATAAACACCGCGATATAACGCCATCTTGTTCAGCGTTTTCACGTGGCGCGATAGCGCATAGATCGGGTGCGACGAGGTAATACGCGACATCAGTTTGGCGGTGTAGCCAGATTCAGTCAGTGCAATAATGGCCTTGATGCCGGCCAGATGGTTTGCTGCGTACATCGCTGATAAAGCGATAGTTTCGCTGATTTCTGTGAAAGTCACGTCCATCCGGTGTTTAGACGACAACACTTTAGGATGTTTCTCCGCGCCATCACAAACCCGGCCCATCGCTTTGACCGTTTCGGTCGGATATTTGCCGGCAGCGGTTTCAGCCGACAGCATCACGGCATCTGTACCATCGAGCACAGCGTTCGCGACATCCATCACTTCAGCGCGGGTAGGCATCGGGTTTTCAATCATGCTTTCCATCATTTGCGTCGCCGTGATCACCACACGGTTCAGCTGACGGGAGCGGGCAATAATGCGTTTTTGCTGGCCAACCAGCTCGGCGTCACCAATTTCCACACCTAAATCGCCGCGAGCTACCATCACAGCATCAGAAGCGCGAATGATATCGTCCAGCGTTTCGTCATCAGCAACAGCTTCGGCGCGTTCAACTTTTGACACAATTAAAGCTTCAGAACCGGCCGCGCGAGCCAGCTGACGGGCTAAACGTAAATCATCACCAGTGCGCGGGAAAGACACGGCCAGATAATCGACGTCGATATCGGCAGCAAGCGCAATATCGTTTTTATCTTTATCAGTCAGTGCCGGCGCAGACAAACCGCCGCCCTGACGGTTGATGCCTTTATTGTTGCTGAGCTTACCGCCAACCGTCACCGTAGTGACAATCCGGCTACCTTCAACATGCGATACCACCAATTGGATGCGGCCATCGTCTAACAACAACAAGTCCCCCGGGAACACGTCACCCGGTAATTCTTTATAGTCGATACCAACCTGGGTTTCGTCACCAAGGCCTTTGCCAAGTGCGGCGTCCAGCACATATTCCTGACCTTCTGCCAGTTCAACGCTGTTGTTTTTGAATGTTGACACGCGAATTTTCGGGCCCTGCAGATCACCCAAAATAGCCACATGCGCGTGACAGGCCGCAGCTGCGGCGCGCACCATGGCCGCGCGTTGTTTGTGATCATCGGCAGTGCCGTGAGAGAAGTTAAAACGAAAGACTGAGGCGCCGGCCTGAATTAGTTTTTCGATGGCGGCCTGGGTATTAGTGGCTGGACCTAGCGTGGCGACTATTTTGGTTCTTCTTGGCATTGGCAACTCCTGCCTGTTGATTGGCAAAAACCGGGCGGGTGCCCGGTTCGAACTGCATTAGTTTAATGTAATTAAATTACAGAATATAGCGAGCGTCTGAAAAAAAACTACAGTTTGGGCCACTTAACTGCTCCGATCAGCTATGAAAATCCTTTTTGTCGAAGCGCGAGCCACGCAAACTGTCTTTTACTTTCTTCAGATTTTCCCGGAACTTAGTGCCGCGGCGCAGCGTAAAGCCGGTGGCAAGAATATCAATCAGCACTAACTGTGCAACGCGGGACGCCATCGGCATATACATATCAGTGTCTTCCGGTACATCTAATGACAACACCAGCGTACATTCTTTCGCCAGCGGACTGTCATAGGCCGTGATACCAATGACTGTTGCATCGTTTTCACGCGCAATAGCGGCGATATCACACAGATTTTTGGTGCGACCGGTGTGGGAAATACACACCACGACATCACCTTCTGCACTATTAATGGCGCTCATGCGCTGCATGACGATATCGTCAAAACACACCACAGGGACGTTAAAGCGGAAGAACTTATTCTGCGCATCATGCGCAACAGATGCAGAAGCACCAAGGCCAAAAAAGGAGATTTTTTTCGCCTGAGTCAGCACATCCACAGCCCGGTTAATCGTGGGGATATCAACGTTTTGCCGCGCTGCATCTAAGGCTGCCATAGTGGATTCAAAAATTTTGGCGGTATAAGCCTCAGGGCCGTCGTCCTCTTCAACGTGGCGGTTCACATAAGGGGTGCCGTTAGCTAGGCTTTGCGCCAGATGCAGTTTAAAGTCCGGAAAGCCTTTAGTATCGAGGCGACGACAGAAGCGGTTGACGGTCGGCTCAGACACATCGGCCATTTTAGCCAGAGCCGCAATACTGCTGTGGATGGTCGTCTGCGGGTTGGCCAGGATCACATCTGCCACTTTTCGCTCTGACTTACTAAAGCTGTTGACACTGTTGACGATTTTTTCCAGCACATTCATCCGCTTTTACCTGCTTGTTATGAGACCTGCGACGGCAGGTTGATGTAATATTATCTGTAGTCTGACAAAGCCGGCTACATCAAAAGTGCTAAATTTACCACACTCTGGATGATAGTTGTCAAAGACTGCCTGATGGCAACCGGCCAGTCAAAATCTTTAGTTATTGTGTAATTTAATTACATCTTATTAGGTTTACAAGCGCTTTTCAGTCGGCTAGTATGCGGCTAAGTGTTGTAAAATTACATCTATTCAAGGGTCATTTGCATGACAGCAACAGCACAATCAAACAAAGCCTGCGATTTAATTCTGTTTGGCACCAAAGGCGACCTGGCGCGCCGTAAGTTATTACCTGCTTTATATCAACTGGAACGCGCTGGCCTGTTACACACGGACTCCCGCATTATCGGGGTGGCCCGCGACGCCATGAGCCTCGCCGACTATATAGCGCTGGTTGAAACTAATTTGCACAAGTTTATTAAAGAGCCGATTGATGCGGATGTCTGGCAACGGCTGCAGGCCAAACTGGTTTACGTGCAGGTAGATCTGTCGAAAGAAGCGGATTATTTGCAATTAAAAGCTGTTACCAATCCGGCCAAACGGATCCCGGTCAGTTATTTCGCCACAGCACCTTCGTTATTTGGCAACATCTGTAAGGGTCTGGATTCAGCAGGTCTGTCCGCAGAACCATCCCGCGTCGTGCTGGAAAAGCCCATTGGCCATTGTCTGGAATCGTCCAAAGTCATCAATGACGAAGTGGCGCGTTATTTCAAAGAATCGCAAATCTATCGCATTGACCACTACTTAGGTAAAGAAACAGTACTGAACCTGTTAGCGCTGCGCTTTGCCAATGCGATTTTCGCCTCCAACTGGGACCACAACGCGATTGACCATGTGCAGATCTCAGTCGCCGAAGAAGTGGGCGTGGAAGGCCGTTGGGGTTATTACGACGATGCCGGTCAGATGCGGGACATGGTGCAAAACCACTTATTACAAGTATTGTCACTGATTGCGATGGAACCACCAGCGCGCCTTGATGCTGACAGTATCCGCGACGAAAAATTAAAAGTTCTCAAAGCACTGCGGCCGATTAACTTGCAAAACGTGCAGGAAAAAACCGTGCGTGGCCAATACGCAGCCGGTTTTGTCGGTGGTAAAGCTGTGCCGGGTTATCTGGAAGAAGAGGACGCACGGCCGAACAGCAAAACCGAAACTTTTGTCGCGATTAAAGTTGATATCGACAACTGGCGCTGGGCCGGCGTGCCGTTTTACCTGCGCACCGGTAAACGCATGCCGAATAAAGTGTCAGAAGTGGTGATTTGCTTCAAACCACAACCACACAACATTTTCCATGAAACTTATAAACAGTTGCCGGCGAATAAACTGATCATCCGCTTACAGCCAGATGAAGGCGTTGAGATCCAGATCATGAATAAAATCCCGGGTCTGGGTGAGACGATGCAGCTGCAGCAAAGCAAGCTGGATTTAAGTTTCGATGAAACTTTCCAGTCACAGCGTATCGCGGATGCTTACGAACGTTTGTTGTTAGAAGCGATGTTGGGTAACCAATATTTGTTTGTGCGCCGGGATGAAGTGGAACAAGCCTGGAAATGGGTCGACGGTATTCTTGATGCCTGGCGCGTGAACAACGAGCCGCCAAAAGCCTATCAGGCTGGTACCTGGGGTCCGGTTGCGGCCATCTCTTTGCTGGCCCGCGATGATCGGAACTGGGACGAATAACATGCAACTGCAGCAATTTTCTGACTCACAAGTGCTGAACGCGACTTTTGCCGCTGACATCAGCGCCAAACTGCAACAAGCCATCGTTGAGCGCGGCGAAGCGGTGCTGGTTGTCTCCGGCGGCCGCACACCGTTACCCCTGTTTCAGACGCTGGCAAACACAGATTTAGACTGGTCGAAAGTGACTATTACTCTGGCCGATGACCGTTATCTGCCGGACGATGCAGCGGATAGTAACGAGCGGCTGGTGAAATCAGCATTGTTACAACACAAAGCTGCCGCGGCCACATTTGTCAGCCTGTATGCACCGGCAGACAGCGCTGAAGCCGCAGTGCCTGAGCTGTTAGCCCGCGTTCGGGATTTACCGCGTTTTGACGTAGTGATTCTGGGAATGGGCGAAGACGGCCATACCGCGTCGTTATTCCCATGCAGTAAAGAACTGGCGGCTGGACTTGCCGACGATGCGCCGGATTTACTGGCGACTAACCCAACGACTGCGCCCTACCAGCGTATCAGCTTCAGCAAACAGCGACTGGCGCAGGGGCGGGCGATTTATTTGCATCTGGTCGGCAGTAAAAAATTACAGGTGCTGCAGCAGGCTGCAGCCGGTACTGACGTGGCAGCGATGCCAATCCGTGCTTTTATTCAGCTGACAGACCCAGAATTGTCAGTTATGTACGCAGATCAATAGAGGTTTATATGCACCCGGTCATACAACAGGTTACAGAACGGATTTTAGCGCGCAGTGAAAAAAGTCGGGCTATTTATCTGCAGCGGATGGAAAAAGCCCGGCGTAAAGGCCCGCATCGCGGTGCTTTAGCCTGCGGCAATCTGGCGCATGGTTTCGCCGCCTGTAATGCGCAGGAAAAAACCGACCTGCGCAGTCTGACCAAAGCCAATATTGGCATTATTTCCAGCTACAACGACATGTTGTCGGCGCATCAGCCGTATGAAAGCTATCCGGCATTGATTAAACAAGCCTGTGCTGAAGTCGGCAGTGTCGCGCAGTTTGCCGGTGGTGTACCGGCGATGTGTGACGGCGTGACGCAAGGTCAGCCTGGCATGGAGCTGTCGCTGTTATCTCGCGACATTATTGCGATGTCTGCTGCAGTCGGTCTGTCACACAATATGTTTGACGGCGCTATGATGCTGGGGATCTGCGACAAAATCGTGCCGGGTTTATTGATGGCAGCCTTAAGTTTTGGCCACCTGCCGTTTGTATTTGTACCGGCCGGTCCAATGCCATCCGGTATTCCGAATAAAGAAAAAGCTCGGGTGCGTCAGCTTTACGCCGAAGGCAAAGTCGGTAAAGACGAGCTGCTGGATTCGGAAGCCAAATCTTATCACGCACCAGGCACTTGTACTTTCTACGGCACGGCCAACTCAAACCAGTTAGTGGTCGAGATGATGGGCCTGCATTTACCCGGTTCGTCTTTCGTCAATCCGGGCACTGAACTGCGCGATGCATTAACAAAAGCGGCTGCACGTCAGGTGACGCGTCTGACTGATTTAGGTGCTAATTACACGCCAATCGGCCAGATTGTCGATGTCAAAGCCGTGGTGAACGGTATTGTCGGCTTGCTGGCAACCGGTGGTTCTACCAACCACACGATGCACTTAGTGGCCGTCGCGCGTAGCGCCGGTTTTATCGTCAACTGGGACGATTTCGAAGACTTATCCAAAGCTACGCCATTACTGGCAAAAATTTATCCAAACGGCGAAGCCGACGTCAACCACTTCCATCAGGCCGGCGGTATGGCGGTGCTGATCCGCGAATTGCTGGATGCAGGTTTAGTGCATGAAGATGTGCACACTGTGGCTGGTTTTGGTCTGCGTCGTTACACCCAGGTACCAGAGCTGCAAAACGGTGAGCTGGTGTGGGTCGACGGCCCGGCCAAGTCGCTGGATGACAAAGTCATTTCTTCTGTGGCGGCTCCATTTAAAACTTCAGGTGGCGTGCACGTATTATCCGGTAACATCGGCCGTGGCGTGATTAAAACGTCGTCGCTGCGCGCAGGCACTGACATTGTTGAAGCACCGGCCGTGGTGTTCAGCGACCAGCATCAGCTGGATGCGGCCTTTAAAGCCGGCACACTGAATAAAGATTGTGTCGTAGTAGTGCGCTTCCTGGGGCCAAAAGCCTGTGGTATGCCAGAACTGCATAAACTGACGCCGCCGCTTGGCGTGTTACAGGACCGCGGATTTAAAGTCGCGCTGGTGACTGACGGCCGCATGTCCGGCGCGTCTGGTAAAGTACCAGCAGCTATTCATGTCACACCGGAAGCCATTGAAGGCGGCCCAATCGCCCGCATCCAAGATGGCGATATGATCCGTGTGAACGCACAAACCGGCGAGCTACAGGTACTGGTTGATGCGGCGGAATTTAACGCCCGGCCACTCGCTACCTGCGACATGTCAGAAAGTTACTACGGCATGGGCCGCGAAATTTTCGGTGGCCTGCGCACAGTGCTGACCGGCGCTGAACAAGGGGCCTGCAGTCTGTTTACCACTGAGGAGCATCTCAATGGCTAATGCAGCAATCCGCTTCGCCATAGTCGCAGACATTGGCGGTACTAATGCGCGTTTTAGCCGGGTCGATTTGACCACGCTGGAACTGGATAAAGTGGTGGTGTATCCGTGTGCGGATTTCGCCACGCTGGCCTTAGCGCTGCAGTATTACCGTGAACAACAAAGCCTGACTGACATTGCCCATGTTGCGGTGGCTATTGCCTGTCCGGTCACCGGCGATTTTGTCAAAATGACGAATTTCCATTGGGAATTTTCCATCGCGCAAATCAAAGCTGAGCTGGGCCTCGCTGAATTTATCGTGTTGAACGATTTCACCGCTGTGGCGATGTCGTTACCGGCTATTCGCGATGCTGAACTGGTGAAAACTGGCGCCGGCGAACGTGATTTGACGAAGCCTATGGCTGTGCTGGGTGCTGGTACTGGCTTAGGTGTGGCGCACTTAATCCCGACTGCGCAGGGTTATATCCCGTTGCCGGGCGAGGGCGGTCACACCGACTGGACAGCACAAAACGAGCAGGAATGGTTTATCCAGCGTTACCTGGCTGCACATTATGGCCATGTGTCGCCGGAGCGCTTGTTATCAGGCCCGGGCCTTGAAAGTTTGTATCTGGCATTGGCTGCCTATCAGCAGCTGGACGTGCCGGCGAAAACCGCCGCAGAAATTGGCCAACAGGCGCTCGATGGCAGTTGTGCGTTGAGCCAGGCGGTAGTCGCGCAGTTTTTTGCCTCGCTTGGAAGTCTGGCCGGTGATTTGGCGCTGACCTTAAGCACCTTCGGCGGGGTTTATGTCGCCGGTGGTATTACGCCAAAACTGCTGCCGTTGCTGGAGCAGAGTGAGTTTCGCAGCAGATTTGAAGCCAAAGGGCGCTTTGCCGCGTTCAACCGGCAAATCGCAACTTATATCGTCACTGCAGAGCAACCGGGCTTACTCGGCTGTGCAGTTTATTTAAAACAAAAATTGGCGGGCTGATTATGTCGTTTTCAAACTGGCAGTTACAACCAGACACCTTATTTGCACAGGGACCGGTCGTTCCGGTGATCGTGATTAAAGATTTGGCTACGGCCGTGCCGATGGCGAAAGCCTTGTTAGCCGGTGGCATCAAAGTACTGGAAGTGACTTTGCGCACGCCGGTCGCTCTTGAAGCTATTGCCTTGTTATCGAAAGAAGTACCGGATGCTATTGTCGGTGCCGGAACTGTCACCACAGCCGATCAGCTGCAAAAAGTGGTTGAGGCTGGTGCAAAATTTGCCATCAGCCCGGGCCTGACCCGTGAATTGCTGGTGGCCGGTAAAGAATCGTCCATTCCGTTAATTCCGGGTATCGCGTCGATTTCCGAACTGATGGAAGGTACAGGTTTAGGCTATACCCACTTTAAATTCTTCCCGGCAGAAGCGGCCGGTGGCGTGAAGACATTAAAGTCGATTCATGGCCCATTCTCAGATATCCGTTTCTGCCCAACCGGCGGCATCAACGAGAAAAACTTCCTCGAATATCTGGCGCTGCCAAACGTGCGTTGTGTTGGCGGTAGCTGGATTGTGCCGGATGACGCTATTGTCGCCGGTGACTGGGACCGCATCACACAGCTGTGTAAAGACGCGGTAGCCAAAGCTCAGGCTTAATCTCTCTTACAGTACGATAAAACCGGCAACTGCCGGTTTTATTATTTTGATGCCCAGGCAGATAAATACGCCATGCAATCCGTCTTTTCGCTGGGGCAGATCCTCAATCAATACCTGCCATCTATATTGATTTAAAAGGCGGTATCTGCCCGGCACGGTTAGCGCTTGATATCTTGCTGCTACAGCAGTTTGACTGATGAAACTTTGCTGCGCTGATAAGTCTGCTGCACTCCGGCATAGCAAAAAACCGAGTATGTCGCTATAATGCGCGCTTTTTATCCCGGCCATGCGCCGGGCTTTTTTTGCTAACACGCTAACGGGCCCGCCCGGCCAACAGGAACCCCTGACTGTGATCTCTACTGCCAATATTACGATGCAATTCGGCGCCAAGCCGCTGTTTGAAAACATTTCGGTTAAATTCGGTCAAGGTAACCGCTATGGCCTGATCGGTGCCAACGGCTGTGGTAAATCCACTTTTATGAAGATCCTGAGCCGTGAGCTGGACCCGTCCGCCGGCATCGTGATGGTCGAGCCGAATATGCGCGTCGCCAAGTTGCACCAGGATCAGTTCGCCTTTGAACAATACAGTGTGATCGACACCGTGATCATGGGCCACGCCGAACTGTGGCAAGTCAAAGCCGAACGAGACCGGATTTACTCCAGCGCGGAAATGACCGAAGAAGATGGCATGAAGGTCGCCGACCTCGAAGTCGCTTTTGGCGAAATGGATGGTTACACGGCAGAAAGCCGCGCTGGTGAATTGTTGTTAGGTGTCGGTATTCCGGTTGAACAACACTTTGGCCCAATGTCGGCGGTGGCACCGGGCTGGAAACTGCGGGTCTTGTTGGCTCAAGTGCTGTTCGCTGATCCGGATATCATGCTGCTGGACGAACCAACCAACAACTTAGATATCAATACCATCCGCTGGCTGGAAGATACACTGGCCGAGCGCAACAGCACGATGATCATCATCTCGCACGACCGTCACTTCTTAAACAGTGTCTGTACCCACATGGCTGACCTGGACTACGGTGAACTGCGGTTGTACCCGGGCAATTACGACGAATATATGCTGGCTGCAATGCAGGCGCGTGAGCGTCTGATGTCCGACAACGCCAAGAAAAAAGCTCAGATTGACGAATTAAAAGCCTTCGTCGCGCGTTTCTCGGCGAACGCCTCTAAAGCCCGTCAGGCAACTTCTCGCGCCAAACAAATGGACAAAATCAAACTGGAAGAAGTCAAAGCATCGAGCCGGGTGAACCCATTTATCCGCTTTGAGCAGCAAAAACAGCTGTACCGGCTGGCGCTGGAAGTCGAAGATTTGTCCAAAGGCTTTGATGGCAAAAAAGTGCTGAACAAAGTCAGCATGATGATCGAAGTTGGGGAAAAAGTGGCCATTCTCGGTGCCAACGGTATCGGTAAAACCACACTGCTGAAGTGTCTGGTTGGTGAATATCCGGTCGACGGCGGGCTGGTCAAATGGTCAGAAAACGTCAATATCGGTTATTACGCCCAGGACCACGAATACGAATTCGCCGGTGACATGAAAGAAATGTCGCTGTTCGACTGGATGTCATATTGGAAACAACCATCTGACGACGAACAGGCCGTGCGCGGTATTCTTGGCCGCTTATTATTCAGCCAGGACGACATCAAGAAAAAAGTCAAAGTGTTATCCGGTGGTGAAAAAGGCCGCATGTTGTTTGGCAAGCTGATGTTGCAGCGGCCAAATATCCTGATTATGGATGAACCGACCAACCACCTCGACATGGAATCGATTGAATCGCTGAACATGGCACTGGAGCTGTTTAAAGGCACCTTGTTATTCGTCAGCCACGACCGTGAATTCGTTTCTTCACTGGCAACGCGGATCATTGAGATCACCGACCACGATGTGCGCAACTTTGTCGGTAGTTATGACGATTATCTGGCACAGCAACTGGCACAGGCTTAATCTGCCTCTGCTGTTTCGCGCAAAAAGCACCTTCGGGTGCTTTTTTTCTGCCCGTTGACTGCCCCCCAGTGAATTATCCGGCTTTCTTATTCCATTTACCGGCGCAGGGGCTTCTCAGCGCCAGAGCCTTGTCTTAGGATGGTTCTCCAATAAGAAGAAGTCGGGGAACCTCATGTTTTTTAATCGTGCGCTGAAAGAAGAAAACCAACAACTCAGAGAGCAGCTCAAAGAAGCACAACGCCAGGCCAGGGACAGCACACAGGATTTTGAGCAGCAGCTGGCTGAGCTCGAACAACAGCTGCAGCAGCACGTCGCAGCACAGCAACAAATCCAATGGCAGGAAGTGCAACTGAACGGTAGCGAAGTGTTGGATGCAGTGCGTCAAAGTGTAAGCCGCCATGCTGACGACCTGATCGCTGAGCGCACGGCCCTGGCAAAACTGGAAGATATTTTTGGTCAGACCCAAAGCGCTATCCGCACACTGGAAGACCGCGCCGTGCAAATCACCGACCACGCCAACCAAAGCGCAGCAACCGCGGCGGTGCTCGATGGCACTGCCAGTTCTATCAATCAGCTGATCTCCAGCATTCAGGAAATTTCCGACCAAACCAACTTACTGGCCCTCAATGCAGCGATTGAAGCGGCCCGCGCCGGTGAAGCCGGTCGTGGTTTTGCTGTGGTAGCCGATGAAGTCCGCCAGCTCGCCGGCAAAGCCAATGAAGCCAGCAAACAAATTGAAAGTTTGATCCGTAAGGTCATCGAACAAACCAACAATATCAAAACCATGGTGTCGCACAGCCAGCAGAGCGCGGCCGATGTGTCTTTGTCGTCCAAACAAATAGATTCAGTCGTAAACGAACTGATTAATCGCTCGGAAGCGATGAAAAAATTAATCCGCAGCACCACGACGCTGACATATTTAGATGGCCTGAAAATGGATTACATCAGCTGGAAAGCCGGTGTTTATCAGGCTATCGCCCAGCAACGGGACTTGTCAGCGTCGCAGGCCGAGCAAAAGTTTCAGCAGTGGTGTGGGGCCGGTGGTTATGGCGCCAAGCACTATGGTCAGCTCAGCAGTTTCCGCAGTATCGAAAGCCCGCACCGGGGTCTGCATCAGGCTGCGCGCGAAGCTGTGCAGGCCGGGCGCAGCGGCGATACCTCAGCTCTGGCTCGCGCACTCGGGCAGATGGAAGCGGCAGCACAACAGGTGGTGGCTGCTATAGAGCGGCTGCAACAGGATGTCCGGGCGCAATAAATTGTTGATATCTTTGACCTGAGACAATAGTCGAACTGTCGACTTAATCGTTTTTGTGTCACGATAACCTAATAATCAGGCTGGCTCTGACAAGGTAAGCGGGCGCCGGCCTGGTTGGCAGTTTGGTACTTCACCATTTCCGCCATTTGTCATTGCAAACACCCATGGAACTTGGTGTTATGCGCTCGGGATTTATCAGATCCCCCCTCTGACCACACCGGAGCACCATTTATGTTTTTTTCTTCTGCATTAAAACTGCGGATCGCCGAACTAGAGCAACAACTTACTCAGCAACAAACCCAACACCAGCAGGAGATTGATCAACTGCATCAGCAATATCGTCAGCAGCTGGCACAAAGCGAAGCGCTACTGCAACAGGAAAAACATCAGCAGTCGGTCTGTACCACTATGCTGTTAGGCGGCGCTATGCTCAGTCAAATTCGCGAAGAACTGGCCAAAAATGCTGGCCAACTTGAACACGAACACCTGGCGTTAAGTGCGCTGGATGATATTTTCGGCCAGACGCACCTGGCACTGGCAAATCTGGACCAGCGCGCCAGCCAAATAAGTAAAGATGCTGAACAAAGTGCATCCGTCACTGCGGTACTCGATGGCACAGCGAATGCTATCAATCAGCTGATCTCCAGCATTCAGGAAATTTCCGATCAGACCAATCTGCTGGCGCTCAATGCCGCTATTGAAGCGGCGCGGGCAGGTGAGGCCGGCCGCGGTTTTGCCGTGGTTGCTGACGAAGTCCGCCAGCTCGCCGGCAAAGCACATCAGGCCAGTAATCAAATTGAACAGCTGGTACGGCAAATCATCGATCAAACCGGACAAATTCGCAGTACGGTAGAACAGAGCAGGCACAGTGCCCATGACGTTGCGACTTCCAGCAACCAGATTGGTGTTGTGGTTGAGCAAGTGATCAACACGTCCAGCCATATGCAGAGCGTTATTAATCAAAGCGCTACCATGGTGTTTCTCAATACCGTCAAGCTCGACCACGCCGTGTGGAAACACAATGTCTATCAGCTGATCCAGCAACAACGTTTCGCTGACACTGTCAATGCACATACCGAATGCCGCTTAGGCAAATGGTACTTCGAAGGCGAAGGCAAAAAACGCTATAGCGGTCAACGTAGTTTCCAGCAGTTAGACATGCCGCACAAAGCAGTGCATCAGTCCGGACGTGAAGCCTTAGCCGCCGGGCAACGTGGCGATTTTGCTGCCATGCAGCAGGCGTTATTGCAGATGGAACAGGCCAGTGCACAAGTGACTGATCTCATTACGCAACTGCAGCAGGAAATTTGGGCTTAAACCGAAGCAGGCCACTGGCATGAAAGCCGGCGGCCTGCCTGACGCCAGAAATTACCAGAGAATTAAACTCTGAGCTGACTCGCCTGTGTCAGTAATTCTGCACTGAGCTGTTGCTGCACTTCGGACTGTTCGGCCAGCATGCTCATAGCGCTGTCCGTTTCCACCGCCGACTGATGAATTTGCGCCAGCGCCGCACTGATTTGCTGACTGCGCGCACATTCGTCGCTGCCAAGCCGATGAATTTGCGTAGCAACCTGGACAATTCTTGCCGCTGCCGCCCGAATTTGCGTCAGCATGGTATCGGCATGAGCCGCGCTTTGCAGGCAATGCTCAGCAGTCAGCTGTTCCTGCTCAAGCCCCTGACGGGTTTGTGCGACCGAACCGGCCAGCCGGTTTAGCATGGTCTGAATTTCGGCGGTCGCATTCGCAGTATTGGCGGATAAACGCCGCACTTCATCTGCAACCACCGCAAAACCACGGCCGTGTTCGCCGGCCCGGGCTGCTTCAATCGCCGCGTTCAGCGCCAGCAAATTAGTTTGCTCCGCCACACCGCGGATGGTTTCCAGCACCTGCATAATATCGGTTGCAGCTTTGTCCAGCGTCAGCATACTGCTAGCTGAATGCCTGATCTGTTCTGCCAGCTGGCCAATCTGCTGATTCAGTGTTTTGACGCTGTCTTCACCAGACACAGCCTGTTGATGGGTCAGAGCTGCATCGTCATTGGCCAGCGTGATTTGCTGCTGCAGTTGTAACAACGCGGCAGACGCCTGCGCAGCTTCAATATCAAGCTGGGTCAGCGCAGCTTTTTGCTGATAGACCGCCGTTTTGCTGCGCATACTGATTTGCAGATTCTGCGCGGCCAGCTCCTGACTGTGCTGCCCGGCCTGCTGCACACCGCGCAGCAGCACCGATAAGCGGCTGAATAACTGCTGCAGTGCCGATGTGGTCTGACTCAGTTCGGTATCGCGCTGTGGCAAAAATTGCTGGCGTAAGTCCTGATGCTCGGCCGCCTGGGTCAGCTGCGCCGACAGCTGCTCCAGCGGTCTGGCAATGCCAACACCGAGCCGGCGCGTTAGCCAGAACACCAATACCCCAAGACCAATAGCCGTCAGCACGCTACTCAGCCACAGCTGTTGCTGCAGATCTTGCAATGACTGATAGAGCTCAGCAGTCTGCTGCTGCGTCACCAGCAAGACCGGATGGCCACCCAATGACAGTGCTTCGGTGCGCTGCAGATAGTCTTTGCCATCAGCGCCAACAATCTGCCGGGTTTGTTGTTTGCCCTGCTGTAGCTGGGTTAACTCAGCAGGGACCGGAGTTGGCTCAGTCGCATGACGCAAAGTCGTCAGCAGCTGCCCGTTACTACCCAGCAGATAACTATCACCGGTCTCGCCAAGACCAATCCGGTTCCAGTTTTGCTGATCGGACATCAAAGCACTGACAGTAGTAAGCGGCAACTGCAGCACCAGCACGCCATTGAGTTTCTGGTCCTGTGGGTTTAACACCGGCGCTGCCATAAAAAGGGTAAGCTGGTCAAACTGTGCGCTAAAAGGTGCAGCCGCAGACATTTGCCAGCCCGCCGCCGGTTGTTTGATCACTTGCTGTACTAAAGCCGCCAACGCCGTATTGGCAAAAGCACCGTCCTGCAGCGACGTAGCAAAGGCCGGACCTTTGTTGACGGAGTACAACACCGCTTTGGACTGCGCATCTACCAGATATAAATCGTCGTAGTGTAAACGCGTCACCAGTTCGCGAAAACTCTGATGAAATCTTTTGTGCTGTTGGCCATAGACAGAACCATCAGCCCGGTCGGTCATTTTTGCCAGTTCGCCGGGGTTATGGGGGTTAGTGGCGAGGTAATAACGCTGCAGTAATAAGGTTTCCAGCGAGGCTTTTTCCAGCCATTTGGCAATCTCTGGCGCTGTGTTATAGCCGCTGGCATAGGACAGATAGCGCTGCTGATACCACTGGCCGACTTCAGTGCGCAGTGTGTCAATACCGGGATTTTCGACTTCGTAACGATACGACTGATAAGGATTTTTCAGTGCCTGTAACGCTTCCTGTGTCATGCGGTTATAAGCCAGACTCTGCAACAAATCGCGCTGCTGCTCCATATACTGCGTCAACGCCTGACGCCGGCCCGTTGCGACCGCTAAAAAGCGTTGTTCGATACTGTCGCTGAGCGCGGTTTCGGCATTTTTACCGGCAATTGAACTACTGATCGCAACAGCCAGCACCATAGCGCCAATTGTTGTACCACCCATTACCCACATCAGTCTTTGTGCAATTTTCATTTGCGTTGTTCCACCATCAAATCAGCCCGTCAGCAGGGATCGCGCAGAGCTTAGGTGGAACAGATGACAAATTTGTGACAAATGAGGTGTTTAGATGGCTAAAACATGTTAATTGATGGATTACCTAACAAGTACATGCATATTACTTTTTTGCATATAGCTAGCGCTTATAGTTATAGAATAAATTTGATATAGTTTTAGCAGATTTTTCGTGGTTGTTTGCCAGACGGGGCACCTATGTCATCACTGCAGTTTTTAAGCTATTTCGACAAAGACTCGAATACTTTTAGTTACTTAGTTTGGGAGTCAGCCAGCAGGGCCGCGGTGGTGTTTGACCCGGTACTAAATTTTGACCCGGCATCGGGGCGAACCAGCAATGCCGCAGTTGAACGGATCATGCAGGACATCCAGGCGCAGCAGCTGCAGCTTCATTACATTCTGGAAACCCATGTGCACGCCGACCATTTAAGTGGCGCTGCGGCATTAAAAGCGCTTTGTGGTGGCCAAGTGCCGGTCGGCATCGGTGAGCAAATTTGCCGGGTGCAGCAGGTGTTTGGCGCGCTGTTTGCGCTGCCAACTCAGGCCGATGGCAAACCATTTGACCTGTTGCTGGGCGACGGCGCCACGTTGCCGTTAGGCGACGCGACTATCCGCGTGCTGCATACCCCAGGCCATACCCCAGCTTGTGTGTCTTATCTGCTCGGCGATTTACTGTTTGTCGGCGACACCTTATTTATGCCGGATTACGGCACTGCGCGCTGCGATTTCCCCGGCGGCGATGCGGCAACTTTGTATCGTTCCATCCAGAAGTTGTTTGCACTGCCGGATAATACGCGGATGCTGATGTGTCACGACTACGGCGCACCAGGCCGGCCCGATGTTGCGAACGAAACCTCTGTTGGCGCGCAAAAATCACAGAATATCCATGTCGGGCAGGGCCGCATGGAGGCTGATTTTGTCACGCTGCGCACCACCCGCGATGCGACCCTCAGCATGCCCAAATTGCTGCTGCCTTCAGTGCAGGTCAATATGCGGGCCGGCGAATTACCAGACGCCGAAGCCAACGGTATCGGTATTCGTTACCTGAAATTACCACTGAACCAGTTTTAAACCCAATGCAGCGTAAACGCCATCTGCTGGTGGCCACCGATATTTTTGGCGCAACACCAGGCCTGCAGCAGGCGCTTACACAACTGCCTGCTGTTGTAAACGGGCAGTTGCAGCTCACGCTGTGTCAGCCGGACAGCTGCGGCAACACCTCAACCGTTTTTGCGGATGACCAGCTGGCTTATCAGGCATTTTTACAGCACGGCGGACTGGAACATTATCAACAGCAGGTGCATCAGGCATTGGCTGCGCAGCAACCGGATCTGGTACTCGGTTTTAGTGCCGGCGCAGCGGCACTCTGGTGCTCGTTAAGTAGTGCAGACTGTGCTGATTCAACCGGACAAGCACTGCTCTGTTATGGCGGCCAAATCAGGCAGTACAGTGAATTAACTCCGCATTGGCCTGTGACCTGCGTGTGGAGTGATGAAAGCCATTTTGATGTGATGGCGCTGCAGCAAAAGCTCAGCCAGGCCGGCAATGTGCGACAACTGCATTGGCCGCAACGGCATGGCTTTATCAATCCGCATTCCAGCGGATTTAATGCAGCAGCTGCTGCTGAATTTTGGTCAGGTTGCCAGCGCTGGATACAAAGCGGCGATTTTTAAAATAATAAAAACAGCGGGCCCGAAGGCCCGCTGGTCTTTTCTACATCTTCACTTCAATTGACACACTCTTGAGGTGAATTCTTAAAGACCAACAGGCAAACTGCCCCCCGGCAGCTCAAACCTGCGGTCTGGATGCTCTGAGTTTTCAGGCTCAGTGAGCATTCGTTGGCGCACATCGACTGGCATGTGACCGGCCATGGTTCTCGTACGCAAGCGCTTTAACTGGCGCCTTATCTGGCATTGGTACTTTCAAAAATTTTGTCCGCAGAAGCTGCGACAAAACCGGTATAGAGCGAACCGTCTGCCGTTGGGTAACGCAGCGCGAATTCATAGAAGCAACTTGGCACCGACAACACACCATCAGTGAAAGCCACTTCGGCTTCATCAGCCAGCGTCGAGGATTGCTCCAGTAACACGTCGGCCGAGCCTTTGATTTCGCCACCTGAGGTATTCAGCGGGAAACCGGCGTCTTTCAGCGCCTGATTGACACTTTCAAGCGTGGTGAAATTCTGCAGCGCATTGACGGACACTGTGAAATGGTTGGCGCGGAAACCCCACACCGCCATCCAGGCAGCATATTCACTTTCTTCCAGCAGCAGACGGTAAGTCGCCTGATCAATATCCCAGTGCCGGCCTGAGTAGATAAAATTCTCTGCAGTCACAGCTTCAACCGGAATTTGATCAACGAGTTTTTGTACCGCTTGCTGCAGCATTGGCGAGCATTTTTCTACCAGCAATTCAGAGACAAACACTTTTGGCGCTGTTGGGTCCGGATGCTCAAAATGTTTGGCATAGAGCTTTTTCGCTTCGAAGTGATATTCACCGGCTTCGCGGTAACCCACAGCCAGAAAATGTGCGGCCAGTTTATCGAGGCCAACTTTGTCCAGGTTAAAAGTACGCAGCGCGATATGGTCGTTGATCACATCATCCTGCTGGCCAGAGCCGAGCAGGGCATGGATTTTCTCTGCTGAAGGCGTCAGTTGCAGGTAGTCTTGCCACAGAGCGGCGAATAAATCTTTAAAATTGCTATGCATGGGTTTGCCTGTTATTTACTGCTAAGACCGCAGATTTTAAAGCGCTGCGGCCGGAACTACTTTGATCTTGCTAAAACTTTTTTACTTTTGATGCTGCTGTCAGAGACTCAGACCCGGGCTTAAGGTCGCCGGCAGACTGACTTTGTCTGCTTCGACCGACGCCACCGGGTAAGCGCAATAATCGGCCGCATAATAAGCGCTGGCGCGATGATTGCCGCTGGCACCAATGCCACCAAAAGGTGCGCTGCTGGACGCGCCGGTAATAGGCTTGTTCCAGTTCACGATACCTGCGCGGATACGGCTGAAAAACAGCTCGTAATCGCTGGCACTGTCCGCCAGCAAACCGGCCGACAAACCAAAGCTGGTGTTATTGGCTTCATCAATGGCTGCCTGAAAATCTGTGTAGCGATACACTTTCAGCAGCGGGCCAAAATGCTCTTCGTCCGGCAAGGCCTTGGCGTGCGTGACATCGATAATACCTGGCGTGACAAAACCTAAAGTCGGGTCGACCTGGGTCAGCTTCAGCAGCGGGATACCGCCGAGCGCTTCAATGTCTGCCTGCGCTTTAACCATACCCGCCGCCGCTTTGCTACTAATCATCGAGGCGTAAAACGGTTGTACTTCAGCAAAAGGAGCACCCACGGCTAACTGTTTTGTTGCAACCACTAAAGCGTCGAGGATGGCATCGCCGTTAGCGGATTGTTCAATAAACAACCGGCGCGCACAGGTGCAGCGCTGACCGCTGGTGATAAAAGCCGACTGGATAATGTCATGCACTGCTGCTTTGACATCAACGACGTCTTTGACAATCAGCGGGTTATTGCCGCCCATTTCCAGCGCCAGAATTTTGCCAGGATGACCGGCAAATTGTTTGTGCAGCAAATGTCCGGTGTTTGAGCTGCCGGTGAAAAACAAGCCGTCAATACCCGGTAAATTGGCAATGGCTTTGCCGGTGGTGACTTCGCCTTGCAGTAAATTCAGCACGCCGGCCGGTAAACCAGCCGCCTGCCACAATTCCAGCGTATGCTGTGCAACCAAAGGCGTAAGTTCTGAAGGCTTAAATAACACTGTGTTACCGGCAATCAGCGCCGGCACTATATGGCCATTCGGCAAGTGGCCCGGGAAGTTATAAGGGCCAAACACCGCGGCCACACCGTGCGGTTTATGCCGGATAAAAGCCCTCGCGCCCGGCATCGGGTTTTCCACTGTGCCGGTACGTTCCTGATGGGCTTTGACTGAAATGGCAATTTTGCCAATCATTGCCGCCACTTCAGTACGACTTTCCCACAGAGATTTCCCGGTATCAAGCGCGATCGTGCGCGCTAAGGCTTCTGTGTTGGCCTTAAGCTGTTCAGCAAAAGCTTCAGCGATGGCGATACGTTCTGCCAGCGGCCGCGCCGACCAGCTGTAAAAAGCATTGCGGGCCGCCTGATAAGCTTGCTGGACTTGTGCTTCATCCGCCGCCTGACCTTGCCAGATCACCTGATTGGTCGCCGGGTCGACTGACTGAAACAGGCTGCCAGCGCCAGCTTGCCACTCACCGTTGATCAGCTGTAAGCCCTGAATAATCTTTGTTGCCTGACTCATTTTGCACCCCGATCCAGATTTAAATAGCGCACTTCATCGCCCGCATTTACTTGCAGGCCATCAGCGATCGCCTGGGTAATAATCAACACATCGCCGTCAACTTGTGCCTGATTGCTGATAGTGGCGCGAAAACCAGCCACTTGCGGATTGGAGATCGCCAGCGTCGGGCCTTCAGCCGGCACGCCAATTGCGACTTTGATGCGATGGCTGCTGCGCACCGATTTGATTTGTTTCAGCTGCGCTTCAACAGTCGGGCCGGCGTCAAACAAATCGACATAACCGCGATGGATAAAACCTTCGTTTTCCAGCAGTTTTAACGCCGGTGCCGTATTTACATGCACCTGACCAATCACGTCCTGCGCTGATTTTGGCAGCAAGGAGACATAAATCGGGTGGCGTGGCATCAAATCGGCGATAAAACCTTTGTTGCCAATGCCAATCATGTGGTCGGCGGTCGGGAAGTCGATGCTGAAAAAATAAGACTGTAACCATTGCCAGAACGGCGGCAAGGCGTTTTCATCGGCAACGCCACGCATCTCAGCAATAACGATTTTCGAGAAACGTTTTGGATGTTCCGCCATAAACATAAAACGGACTTTGGATAAAAACCGGCCATACATGCCGTTGCGATAAGGTTCACGCAGGAACAGCGTACAAATCTCTGACACACCGGTGTAGTCGTTACACATCGTCAGTACTTCGACCGGGTTATACACGTTCAGCTCGTTGCTGTGATGCACCACAGTACTTTTGTGGAAGTGGTACAAAGGCGTGGTGAGACCCACCGAGGCCTCGATGCCGGAGGTGCCGAGGATTTCACCGGTTTCAGTGTCTTCCAGCACAAACAAATAACCCTGATTGCCGGGCTGCTCGGTATCGATACCAAAACTGTGCTCAGAATGGGCGATTTTTTGTTTGAGTTTTTGCTCGTTGACCGGCAGCGAAGTGAAACCGGCACCGGATTCGATGGCGATTTGCATCAGCGCCGGATAATCGGCTTGGGTGATAGGGCGGATCAATAACATGTTGAAATCCTGGCAAAGGCCGGTGGCTGGCACCGGCTTGTCAAAGTCATAGATCAGCCGCGTGCTGCGACCAGTTTGGCGATGGCCGTTTCAAAACGCGCCATACCGTCCAGAATATCCTGCTCTGGGATCACCAGTGACGGCGCAAAACGCACCACGTTGTAGCCAGCCATCAGCACCAGCAAACCTTGTTCAGCGGCAGCCAGCATAAAATCACGGGATTTGCCGGCCCATTCAGTATTGAGCGCAGCACCAATCAACAGGCCCTGACCGCGCACTTCGCTGAACACCTGATATTTGGCATTAATCGCGTGCAGCGCATCTTTAAACAGTTTCTCGCGGGTTTTCACGCCGTTTAATACTTCCGGCGTGTTGACAGTGTCATAAGCCGCCAGCGCCACAGCACAAGCCAGCGGGTTACCGCCATAAGTACTGCCGTGAGTACCAACGACGAGGTGTTTAGCCAGTTCCGTTGTGGTCAGCATAGCGCCAATCGGGAAGCCGCCGCCCAATGCTTTTGCTGTAGTTAACACGTCTGGCGTCACACCAAGGCCCATATAAGCGTAGAGCTCACCGGTACGGCCGACGCCGCTTTGCACTTCATCAAATACCAGCAGCGCATTGTGCTGGTCACACAGCTCACGCACGCCCTGGATAAATTCTTTGCTTGGGCTGATGATGCCACCTTCGCCTTGCAGTGGTTCTAACACCACAGCGCAGGTACGGTCTGAGATCAGCGCTTTTAAGCTGTCTAAATTGTTATATTCGGCATGGTCGATGTCGGCTGGTTTTGGCCCGAAACCATCGGAATAAGCCGGCTGACCACCGACAGTGACAGTAAACAGCGTGCGGCCATGGAAGCCCATTTTAAACGCGATGATTTGGGATTTTTCTGCACCGAATTTATTCAGTGCGACGCGGCGTACCAGCTTCAGGGCCGCTTCATTGGCTTCGGCGCCTGAGTTGGCGAAATAAACTTTTTCGGCGAAGGTGGTGTCAACCAGACGCTGCGCTAACGCCAGCGCCGGTTCGTTAGTCATGGTATTGGATAAGTGCCAGAGTTTGTTGGCTTGCTCAGTCAGCGCTTTGACTAACACCGGGTGGCAGTGGCCCAGGCAGTTCACCGCAATACCGCCGGCAAAATCGATAAACTCGCGATCCTGCTGGTCCCACAAGCGAGAGCCAAGGCCACGTACCGGAATAATCGGTGACGGGGCGTAGTTCGGGACCATAACTTCATCAAACAGGGCGCGGGTTAATTGCATTGCGAATTCCTCGTGAGTGTTGTCGCCGTCTGTAGCGGCTTTTTGGAGCCCCGGTGGTGCACTGCTAGCTGCTTCTATCAGGCACGCATGCAGCATTCCGGGGCGGAGTACATTTATTATATTGGGCAGGGTCGTCAAACTGCAGTATCATAATCAGCAAATATACGATTTGTTTTGCCAAATTGACGGAAAATTCTAACAAAATGCTAAGCAAAGAAGATGAAAGACTATTAGCGCTGTTGCGTACCAACGCGCGGGCCAGTGTGTCCGATCTGGCACGACTGCTAGATTTATCCCGCTCTACAGTGCAGACCCGCATCGCGCGACTGGAGCAAACCGGTGTCATTCGCGGTTATGTGCTGGACTACGGCGACAGCTATACCAAATCTTTAGTGTCGGCGCATGTGTCGATTAAGGTAAAACAAAAGCTGACGGTCAAAACCAATAACGAGCTGAAACAAATCCCGCAAATCGCTGAACTTTATGCCATCAGTGGCGAATACGACCTGATTGCTGTCGTGCAGGCGCAAAGTACCGAGCAGCTCAGCCATTTACTCGACCAAATTGGTGATCTGGACGGCGTGGAACGGACTAATTCTTCAGTGATCCTCGAAACCAAATTTAAACGATAAAGTCAGAGTAGTGGCAACTGTGGTGAGGCAACGACAAAATGCCGTCAGCCGCAAATGTCTGACCAGTTATCTGAAATTTTACTACAGGGTCTGAACAGCGGTAGAATCCGCCAACTTTACGCCAGATGGCCGCCATTTCCGGGAATATTATGAGTCAAGCAGATAACACCCCTTTGTACATTCACTACGCCGGCCCGGCATTATTAGAAACTCCGTTGCTGAACAAAGGCAGTGCCTTCAGCCGTGAAGAGCGCGCTGCGTTTAACCTGACAGGCTTACTGCCACCGCGTTATGAGACCATCGAAGAGCAGGCCGCCCGGGCTTATATGCAGTATTCGTCGTTTGAAGAGCCAATCAACAAACACATTTATCTGCGGGTGGTGCAGGACAATAATGAAACTTTATTTCACCGCCTGCTGCAAAACCACCTCGAAGAAATGCTGCCAATCATCTACACGCCAACGGTTGGCGATGCCTGCGAGCGTTTCTCTGATATTTACCGCAGCGCTCGTGGTTTGTTTATTTCTTACAGCGACCGCGACCAGTTAGATGATGTGCTGCGCAGTGCCACCAAGAAAAAAGTCAAAGTCATTGTCGTCACCGACGGCGAACGCGTACTGGGTCTGGGCGACCAGGGTATTGGCGGTATGGGCATTTCCATCGGCAAGTTGTCGCTTTACACCGCCTGTGGCGGCATCAGCCCGGCTTATACTTTGCCGGTGTGCCTCGATGTTGGCACTAACAACGAAAAACTGCTGAACGATCCGTTTTACATGGGCAACCGCCATCGTCGGATCAGCGGTGACGAGTACTATGAATTCGTCGATAAATTTATCAAAGCCGTCAAACGCCGCTGGCCAGAGGCTATGGTGCAGTTTGAAGACTTCGCCCAGCCAAACGCCATGCCGCTGCTGAAACGCTACCGCGACCAGATCTGTTGCTTTAACGACGACATTCAGGGCACCGCAGCGGTTACTGTCGGTACTTTACTGGCAGCCTGCCGCTCGAAAGGCGTGAAACTTTCTGATCAAAAAGTGGTGTTTGTTGGTGCAGGTTCGGCGGGCTGTGGTATTGCTGAGCAGGTGATTAGCCAGATGGTCAGCGAAGGCATCGATGATGCGACGGCGCGCGGCCAGGTCTTTATGGTGGACCGCCATGGTTTACTGACCGAAGGCATGGAAGATTTGCGTGATTTCCAGCAAGCGTTAGTGCAAACCAAAGCCGCAATCAGCGACTGGTCATTCAGCGGTGATTATGCCTCACTGCGTGATGTGATGAACTGCGCCAAGCCGGACATTCTCATCGGTGTATCCGGTGTCGCCGGTCTGTTCACAGAAGCGGTGGTCAAAGCGATGAAAAAACACTGCACGCTGCCAATCATTATGCCGCTCAGTAACCCGATCAAACAGATTGAAGCCCGGCCGGAAAAAATCATTGAATGGACTGACGGTGAAGTCATTATCGCCACCGGCAGCCCGTTTAAACCTATTGAATATAAAGGTAAAACCTATCCTGTCGCGCAGTGTAACAACAGCTACATCTTCCCGGGTATTGGCCTTGGTGTGCTGGCCTGTAAAGCACGGCGCATCAGCGACGAAATGCTGCGAGTAGCCAGTGAAACTCTGGCCGCAGCGTCGCCGCTGGCTAACACAGGCGAAGGCGGTATTCTGCCACCATTGACGCAATTGTCTGAACTTTCAAAAGAAATTGCCTTTGCGGTGGCAAAAATGGCGATGTCGCAAGGCCATGCCTTGGAAATGGATGACGAGCGTTTACTGCGTAAAATCAACAGCAATTTCTGGAAACCGGAATACCGGCTGTATAAACGCGTCAGTAGCTGACAAGCCATTCCCGGCGAAATACTCTGGAGTATTTCGCCGGAAATTTTCTGTTTTTCTGCATTTCCGCCCAACTAATTGCAACGGCACTACGACCAACAGGCATCAACATTTTGTGAAGAGCCCGAGGTCAACATGCAAGCTAAGATGCAACGCCAAATCCCAACCCATCATTTTCATCGTTTCACCTTCGCTATTTTACTACTGGGCAGTTGCAGCCTGGTGCTTGCCTCACAGCAGGCCACAGCCCAGCAAGCTCTGACGACCGGGCACAAACTTCAGGTACTGAAAGACTGCAAACTGCAGTCCGAACGCGCCCTGACGCCGACAGAACTGAGCGCCTGGCAAGACTTGAAAAAGGCTGAACTTAAGATGGACCAGCTGCAAATTCCAATGGACCAGATGAGTAAAGCGCTGCAGCCACATCAGGATAAAATGGAGCAACTAAGCGCGGAGCTGGAGCAACAAACTAAAAGTCAGCGCATACCGGATGACGAACTGCTGGAACAAACCCGCATGACGGCAGAGCGAATGGAGGATATTACTGACAGTTATCAGGGTGATATCGACGCTATCAGCAGCTATGGTGACCACATCAGCCAGGTCGCCAAAGTATTTGAACAACAAGTCACAGCACAGCTGCCCTCCGGCAGTTATGATCAGCTACGGGTGGTGGCGCCGGGCGACAAGCTGGCCGCCGATTGCAACAGCGGCATGTTTTTCAGCAAATCACTGCGTGTAAACAAGAGCTGAGCGCACCAGACCCGCGTTATTGAAAAAGTCCGGTGCCGACAACTGTTGACGGGCGGCCAGTTTTCTTTAAGCTTGGCCGCAGACAAACAGCACAGAGACAACCGGATGTTATTTATTGTGATGCTGGGTGGCAAACACCCGGCCGCCAAAATTGAAGTACATGACGTGGTATTTGCCTTTGGCCAGCAGCTCAGCGATTGTTATGACCAGCTGAGACAACAATGGTTTGGCGCAGCCAAAGGCCTGCATATCGATTCCTGGTGGCAAGTGCAGGGGGTGGATGGATATCAGCTACACTTTACTGATGTGGCGCCCAACGCCGGCGAACCACGTCTTTATTTCATTAACCTCGGTGGTTATTTGCCTGGCAGTTTTGGCGAGGATCACCATTATTTGCTGGTGGTCGCGCACGATCCGGCGGAAGCTAAGCAGCTTGGTAAAGAACGGATGCCGCGACAGTGGGACAAACCACACACAGACAATCTGTATGACGTCGACGACTGTATCCCGATAGATGCAGTCGAAGGCCGTTTTGTCCACCTGATAGCCGGTGATTATGCGCAGGCGCTGCAAGGCAACGACTACATCTTGTTGTAAATTTAAACCAGTGGAACGGCCCCCAGTCACACCGGCTGCGACAATTTGCCGCATAGGGGCTGCAGGAACTTTTACGTAAAATCAGGCACATGCATTTTCTAAAGGTATGTGTCGTGACCATTCAACATTCATTTCTCGTTTCATATAAATTATCCCGTCTGACGCTGGCGCTCAGCCTCTTTTGCCTGCCGGTTGCCGTTCTCGCGCATACTGATGCGGCTGCTGATAAAACCGAAAAAGATATCGAACGGGTTCAGGTTACAGGTGTGGTACTCAATGGCCCAGGTCAGCTGGTAATGGACCCGAAAGCTCCGAGCCAGCCATTGCCGGCTCACGACGGCGCCGACTACCTGAAAACCATCCCGGGGTTCTCGGTCACCCGCAAAGGTGGCGCCGATGGCGACGCGGTGTTCCGCGGCATGGCCGGTTCGCGCCTTGGCATTCTGGTTGATGGCGAAAATATCTTAGGTGGCTGTAATTTCCGCATGGATGCGCCAACGGCGTATATCTACCCGGAATTACATGATTCAATGACCGTAATAAAAGGCCCGCAATCCGTAGCTCACGGGGCCGGGCATTCTGCTGCTGTTATTTTGTTTGACCGCAACGTGGCGCCATTTGAACAAGCCGGTTTTCGCACTCACAGCAGCCTGACCAACGCCAGTTTTGGCCGCCATGACGAACTGGCAGATTTGCAGTTCGGTCAACAAAATGGCTATGTGTTACTCAGCGGCAGCAATTCGGCGGCGGATGACTATCGGGACGGCGAGGGCACAGCGGTTCACTCGCGTTATCAGCGTTACAGCGGCAATATAGCTTTAGGCTGGACACCGGATCTAGACACTAAAGTGGAGCTGTCCGGTGCCCGCAGTGACGGCGAAGCGGCTTATGCCGACCGAGGCATGGATGGCACCCGTTTCCGGCGTGACAGCCTGAATCTGCGTATTGAAAAAACCAATATCACGCCCTGGTTGGAGCAAGCCAAATTCCACTGGTTCGATAATGAAGTCGACCATTTGATGGATGACCAACAACTACGCAAACCAGGCATGATGGGCTATGCCAATTTATTGCGCGATACCAAAGGCGGGCGCCTCAGTACCGTTTTTACGCCATCTATGAACTACAAAGTGACGCTGGGCGCAGACCAACAAGACAGTGTTCATAGTTCACGCTTGGCACCGGCTTCCGGCGTTTATAGCCCGTTGCTGGATGATGCTGAGATCTCTCAGGTCGGCGTATTCGCAGAATGGCGTTATCAGCTGGCGCAATTTGATACTGTTGTGGCCGGCTATCGGCTGGACCAATGGCAGGCAACAGACGAACGGCTGAAAATCGCCGGCATGATGAGTGCCATGCCAAACCCAACGGCCGGGCAGCAGCGCGACGATGACCTGCACAGTGGTTTCGCCCGTTATGAACATCAATTCAGCAGCATTCCGGCCAGTTGGTACATCGGCATCGGTAGCACTGCGCGCTTCCCGGATTATTGGGAATTGATTGCCAAAGAAGGCATCAAATCGAAGAGTGCTTTTCAGGAGATAGCGCCGGAACAAACCACTCAGCTGGATGTGGGTTATTTGTTTAAAGACGCAGACACCGAGTGGTCAGCTTCGGCATTTTACAATGAGATCAGTGACTATATCTTGGTAGATTACAGCAACATGATGAAATCAAATGGTTTTGTCAGAAACATCGACGCCAGCAGCTACGGCGCCGAGTTCGGTGTGCAGCAGAAGTTTTCGCCGCATTGGCAGGCTGATGCGACACTGGCATACACCCGTGGCGACAACGACACTGACCGCACGGCATTGCCACAAATTTCGCCGCTGGAGCTGAAGCTGGGCCTGAGCTACGCCCGGAATAACTGGTCGGTGGGTTCTTTAGTGCGAATTGTGGGCCCACAAAGCCACTTTGACCGGAACAAGGGCAATATTGTCGGGAAGGATTTAGGCGCAACATCAGGCTTCTCCGTTCTTTCACTAAACGCCAGTTGGCGACCAGTGCAAAGTTTATTGTTCACCGCAGGCGTCGACAATTTACTCGACCGTATTTATGCCGAATTTGTCAGCCGCGCCGCCGGTAATGGCCTAGGAGGCGCTATCCCGGGTTATATCCAAACCTTACGCGTCAATGAACCGGGCCAAACCGCCTGGTTAAAAGCGCAGTGGAACTGGGATGGTCAATTCTGATGCACCAACGCTAGCGACTGAATACTTAGCTTCACTCAGCAGGCACGTAGTCAAATCAAAAAGCAGACAACATTCATTTAAACGCAGCAGAGTTGCGATGGTATGCGTTAAATACAAAGAGACGATTGCTGAGTGAGCAATCCAACAGTCCGAGTGAAGCATCTGCTTCCGCATAATCCGATTTAACATAATATACATTATGGGACATTTCTGGTGCGTTGGGGCGGATTAGGCGGTGAAGCCTGCGAAAACAGCACAATTCCTATGATTGCCAACGCATTAACTGTTTTCGCTAGCGACTTTGCTAAACGGCTCCAATCCTTGTTAGTTATCACAGCCGCCGCTGCAACCGCCTCTGGCGTTGCTAATGCTTCCAGTGCAACGGATGCAATCGGCGCTATTGGCACAGAAGCCGCTGCGCTTGCCTCTGCTGCGTGGCCCATCGTTACCGCCGTCGTTTTATCGATGATTGGTATGAAGCTGTTTAAGAAGTTCGCCAACAAAGCCAGCTAATGCCATCAGGCAGGGAAAGCCCCATGATGAAAAACCTGTTAATTGGTGCTGCATTGTGGGGCTTTTTCTTTGCCTCCGCTGCAATCGCACAAACTCAGCCAAAAACAGTAACAGCGACCATTCAAGATGTGGTGCAAGGCAGTGCATCTACCGGCAAATGGTTTGATTGGATCCCCTACCGACCTTTTGCGATTTATGCTGATTTCGACCCGGCCCTTTCAAATGCAGAGAATATCTATCTTCAATTCGATCTGATGTTTAAGCTCAGAATGTGGGACGCTGATAAGCGTTATCCGTGCACCGTCAGTATGTCAGGTGTTGTAACCTGTACCTCCGATACCGGCAAAATCTTTACCAGACAACTCCAGCTGGCCAACGTGCAGTTAATTCAGTCAGCCCCTGAAACTCAGACTTGTAACTTTTACGCGGGTGACAAGTTTTTTAATAAAAATCAGAAAGATATTTGCGCAGATACGGGCGGTTCTACAGGCGGCACAGCATCAAAACCTTTGTATTGCATGTCTGAATGGCTCGGTGGAATTTCCAGTGAATCACAACATCGATTTACATCAGTGCAATGCTCTGCATTAGACCCTGATCCAAATCCGGACCCCAATCCAGATCCCGACCCAAACCCAGATCCTCAGCCAGACCCGAAACCGGACCCCGGCACACCGGGCGGCAGCACTCAGCCGAAATCCGGCTCCACCGGCAACACAACCGGCACCAGTGGCAACAATCCGGTGAACCTCGTGATGGATTACAAACCCGTAACTGAGCGTTTGGATTTACTGCGGGCCGATGCCAGAGCACATGCCAATTATTTAGGTCAGCAAATTGCCGCCGCCGGTGCCGCAGGTACTGCGGCCACCAACAGCCTGAAACCACTGCTACAAGCCATCGCCACAAAAACCGATGGTGTTGCCAATGCTGTGAAGGAAGGCAATGCCGAAATCAAAGGCGAATTAAACAACCTGAACAACACCGGTAAGGCCATCGAGGGCACGATTAAAGACGGCAACACCGCGCTTGGTGAAAAGCTCGATGGCATTAAAGAAGGCATCGACAAACTGACCGAGGGGGAACCGATTGATGGCACTGCCGCAGCCAACAACGTCGAGCTGCCAGACTATGACACCGCGGTTAAAAATGGCGTGCAGCAAATTCAGAATACGGTTGAGCGATACGCGGCTGAATCCGGCATCAACGATCTGACCAACCGGGAAGCCGTCACCGGCATGTTTAGCGCCGCCCAGAGCTTTGGCGAAGTCTTTGATATCGCCAGAAGCAATTGCAGCCCTATTCCCTTTGGCTCACACGCCAGTTTTAACATCTGCGCCGCAGCGCCGAATATTTCGATGGTGCTGGAAATCATCGTCTGGGCCTTAACCGCCATCTTCATTTTCCATTTTATCGGTGGCTTACTCATCCGGGAGCGCCTGACATGATGGCCCTAATTCAACCGATTATTATGTTTTTTACCGGTCTCATCGGTCGTCTTGGCAGTTGGTTTATTGCCGCGTATTTGACTGGGGCACTGCGCACGCTGGTGATTTATCTGGTGCTGTTTACCACCATTGCTACGCTGGTTTTCAACCTCATCACTGAGGCCAATATTTATTTGCTGCAAGCGATCCGGGGCATGTCGCCAATGTCGCAAGTGATGCTCAGCCCCATCGCAGCGATGTTGCCGCCGTCCATTGGCGTCTGCGCCTCGATTATCGTCAGCGTCTGGTTCTTGGGCATCGTTTATAACTTTGCGAAGGAAGTCGCCAAACTGAAAGCCAAGATGGCGGCCCGTGCAGCCCGCTTCTTTAAGGCGTAACCATGCCGGCCTATGTCATCACCGGTAAACTGGGTGCGGGAAAATCACTGGTCGCAGTGTCCCGCATCCAGCAGTACATTTTGCAGGGGCGCAAAGTGGCGACCAATGTCAATTTGTACCCTGAACACCTGACCAATAACCTCTGGGCGAAAAACTGCGAGATATACCGCATCCCAAATAAACCCACGGCAGCGGATCTAAACGCCCTGCCGCTCGGCCATGACTTAGACCGGCCCGACGACAATCGCAACGGCTGTCTGGTCCTCGATGAATGCGGTACTTGGTTCAACTCCCGCAGCTGGAATGACAAAGGCCGCGCCGAAGTGATTGAGTGGTTCCGAAACGCCCGGAAAAAGCGCTGGGATATCTTTTTTATCATTCAGGACATCGCTGTAATGGATTCTCAAGCGCGGGACTCCTTTGCCGAGCATGTCGTTTACTGTCGCCGCTTTGACCGCTTTAAAATCCCCCTGCTGCATCATTTGGGCATCAAGCCACCAAAACTGCACATGGGCATCGTCAAATACGGCTCAGATAGCGCCAGCCCAATGGTTGACCGCTGGATGTATCGCGGTGAATACCTGTATGACGCCTACGATACCGAGCAGCAATTCAGCGCAAACGACGAAATTCAGGGGCTGGCAACCGTCTTACCGCCCTATTACACGCATGGCCGCTATATCAGTAAATGGGAGTTTTTTAAAAATGGCATCAAAAGTACAAAGTTGGTAAATGGCAGTTTTTTTTAATCGGGGCATTCGCATCCGCCTTTGCAGTGAATGCCCTTGTGACTTTTGAAGCCGAGGAGCCGAAAAAAGGCATTTGGTCGTGCAACGATGCGTACAAGCAGCTGTTCGGCAGCTGCGATGCTAAGCCAGTTGCACCCTATGAGTATTACTATCCGAAACCTGAAAATACGTCGCTTAGGCAAACGAGTGACGGCCCCAAGCCGGAACCCGAAGCCCAGCAGAGCCAGATTTATATCGCCGGATATGAGAAAACGTCGCAGGGCGTGAATATGGCTTTTGTGACCGCTGACGGAGAGCCGTTTTATCCGAAAAGCTACGCGGTGAAAAAGCTGGGTGACTGTACCGCCTTGGTGCGAATTGACAAGAAAATTCTGGACCTGACCTGTATGCCGGATGCTTTGGCCTACAACCAGCCAGAAACACCCATAAAACCGACCTCTACGGAATAGCATTTCCCAGACCATTAATTTGTAGCTACAATATGCCAATGAAAATTGATTTTGACCCGAACAAAAACCAGCGCAATATCGCTGAACGCGGCCTGTCGTTTGAACAGGTCGTTGATTTTCAGTTCGAGTCAGCGCGTTATCTGATTGATGGTCGCCAAGATTATGGCTAAACCCGCATTCGGGCGCTGGGCCTGTTAGATGGCCGTGTGCATGTCCTTGTGTTTACTGAAATCGCCGGTGGCATTCGCGTCATCAGCTTTCGCAAAGCGAATAAGCGAGAGGTAATCGAATATGAAAAAACCAGCAGTGTCTGACCTGCCACTGGACGAGAATCCAGAGTGGTCTGCCGGTGATGTGGAAAAATCGGTGTCTTTTGCTGGATTGCCAGCCGCTTTACGCTCGACTTTGTCTGGCCGCGGACGCGGTCAGCAAAAAGAGCCAGTAAAGCAACTGGTGTCTGTCCGTTATAGTCAGGAAGTGATTAATAAGTTTAAAGCCACTGGTACTGGCTGGCAGACCCGGATGGATAAAGCCTTGCTGAGGGTCAGCCGGGATTCCGGAAATTCCTCATAAAAATTTATTTATCCTACTGATTAAAAAGTATATTTTCTGGTGAGCTGCAAATCGTTTACCACTTCATTGAATTCACTTCTAATTAGACGTTGCAAACCGACTTGACCAGCTGTTACAGCCACCTTATCACTCTGATAATAATGACTAAATGCAAGTGAAGTATTCGCGCTCTATGTGTTAAATTTGCAAAAACAGGCTAATCGATGGTTAAGTGCGGCCAAACAAGTGTTAGCTCAGTCCTATGAGCCGCATGTTTAAAGTTGACAATCATAGGTATAATCAGCCCAGACGATAGGAACTAGGGATTCAAACATGTCAATTAAGATTGAAGGTAACGATTGTTTACCACCAATTTCAGGCGGTTATTTGCTCGTCACTATTGACGACGAAGAAGTTTCAACCATCGGAGTACCATCTCCTATTCTTGCAGATAAGTATCGAGATAGCGTCAATGAAAACTATGATGATTTTGATGATTCAGAGGGTAATCATTATTCTGTATCAGTTTGGTCATCAAATGTGGGAGTTGACTGGGAAGTGACAGTTAAATCGGCTTCAAGCTCTAATGAGTCTTCACTTGCAGATCGAATAAAAGTGGAGTATCAAGCAAATGACTTCTAATCCAGTATCCACTTATTCCCCAACCGCAACCTATCTAGCGTTTGAGGTGGCCATTAATCGTATCGATGCTCTGATAACTACCGCTGATACATTTCATTTGCAGCTGTATTACTCCAATGTTGTTGGTGCGATGGAGAAGTATTTATATGATCTGTATGTAGGTGAAATTGAGGCATGCGATACTGCATTTAATTTAATGTGCGAACTTCCTAAGTTTTCTGTGCAGAAGTTCCCTTTAAAGCAAATTTTCAATCAGAATATAAAGGACATAGTTATTAATTCTGTCAAAAATATTGTTTGGCATCGTATCAACGACCTTGATCCTATGTTCAAGAAGACTTTCGGGATTAAGATGAACATATCTCAAAAACTCAAAAACAAATTAGCGACAAGACATCACTTTGTTCATCGAAATGGTTTTGATTTACATGGAAATGTTGTGTCGTTGACTTTGCAAGATGTTCAGGATGCAATAGTTGTAATTAAGGATTTTGTCATCGATATTGACAAAAAGTTTCACACATATTTTCAATCGAAGTAATTCTTTGATGCGGCGGTCTATTTAATGATGAATAAAACAAATCTCGATCTCCCATTCCTTGGTCGAAGATTTCGAAGGGCTATGTCAAATATTAATCCGAAAGATTATAAATTTGAGTTATTTTCATTATTCCCAAATAACTGTTGTGAATACACTTCATACTTACTTGCGAAATATCTCCATGAAAACCATTACAAGAAAACCCAGATGCTTCACGGAGAAAACAGATATAAAAAAAATTTGCGACACACTTGGCTAAAATTTGGTGAAATCGATATAGACATTACTGCAGATCAATTCCATTCAACTGATAGAACTGTATTTGTTATGGCTAATAGCAGATGGCATGAACGATTCAATATATTTAGATCTGAAATACCAAATATAAATTTGAATCACCTTCATGAAGAGCCAAAATTACAATTGCTCGAAGATTATAAAAATATTGTTTCCATTATTGATAAACGTCGGAACTATGCATAGCACATGCTCCGAAAATTTAAGCCTTAACGGTGGCTAAACTCTTCACTTAGTTATCAAAATATGCAGCCATCGCCTCAAAGCCGTGGATTACTTGACAATCAAATAATGTGTCCAGTCCCAACTCCTTAGACTTGATAAGATGAGCTAAACTCCGATCAGTTAGAAACACGTCACAGTATGGTAGAGCATCCGCAGCCACAGCAAAGTCATTCAAGTCACCGCTCTTAAATTTCCTATTAGGATCCGACCGCAGTACACTATGTAACGCGCTCAATATACGTAGTGTTGGGAAAGCTCGTGATGTTGGCTCTACTTGCCACGCCAGCACTATGCAGCTAGCTAAATTTGTAACAAATTCGGGCGCAAGGAATAGTTCTTCTTCCGCCGCCCATGCTTCTATACATCCCTTTAGCTCTACAAAGTTAGCCAATTTGAGTGTTCTGGCCTGCTCTTGATGAAGAATTTTGGATTTATTCAACGAATCCAGTCCAAGTCTATTATCCCATTTATCATCGGGGCAGTTTGCGGCCACTCGCAATTGCGCAGACATAGGCATCTCCGACATTGCATCAAACCAGGCTTTATTAAACGTGTTTTGATCAATTTGGCTTGTCATAAATGGCGGTAATTCCGGGTACGAGATACCCATTACTTCCACGGGGCTACAGAATAAGTCCGGTAAAGAATTTGAGGTTTGCAGCTCACCACGGATTAACTGTTGCAACTCTCTGGTAATTCGGTCTTGTTGATAGACGATGCACAAGCCTCTAGATAATTCATCCACTAAATCATTCAATACAGCTCGCGTTTCAGGAAGGACTAATGCGTCTAACTCCAAAAAGGTCGAAAATGCTACAGGAATGGCGTACTGCTCAGACTGGGTTTTCGCTAGGAACTTCTCTGCAAACGCAGTCATCGCATCCGTCAGTTTTGGTTTTCGAAGCTTGTAATCGACTAAGCATTTCCAGACAAGGGTATCAAGATAAACCAACTTCTTCCCAGAGAGTGCTTCTACTCTTTTGTTGTGAACGTGCTGAATGTGTTCAGCTAAAGTCTGGTTGGGATTCAGACGATGTATCGCTATATATTCATTGAGCCGCTTAACCGCATCTCGACGGAGTTCCTGCATTGTACATCTCGACTTAAAGGTTTATTCAATCACTTTAACGTTAAAATCCAGCGGCTCTGTGGGGCGGTTCACGTCAATATGGTAATCCCCATAGCGATTGATATGGGACGTTCGGTATGGTGACAAACCGGCTAATGTCTCTGCAGTCACTTCGTGCCTTGATCCAGCAAGATTCTTGAGGAGTTTTGTCATCTGCACGGTGTTATACAAAATTACCATATTTGCAACAAGCTGGTTGTATTTCACTATCTTTTGCTGCTCGTGTCTAATGTTCTCCGCAATGATGCCGTCATTACCAAAGAACAACCATTTAGTGAAATTGTTGAAGGCTTCTGATTTGTTCGTTTCCGCATGGATCACTCGTCGTAAGTCGTGGTCATCTATGTAATTTAACAAAAACATCGTTCTGATTAGTCGGCCCAGCTCCCTGAAAGCGAAGTACAACTTATTTTTACGACTAAAAGTTCCTAAGCGTTTAAGTAACGTTGAAGGCGTGATCCGCCCCAGTTTTATCGAAACGACCACCCTCAGCATGTCGGGTAATCTGGCCTGGATAAGCTCAAAATCAATAGAGTGTTTAAATAAATCATCAATGTGCTCATATTTTGAGTCCTTACTTGGCCGGTATAAGTTTAAGTCCTGAATATTTCTGATCCGAGGCATTAATTTAATACCTAAGAGATGCGCCAAACCAAATACGGTATAGCTCTGTGATTGTGTGTCACCATGCAATGTGTCCGGTTGAATGTCGGAATCATTCTTTTGCACGATATCCAGGATATGAACCCCTTCGTAGGTGCCACATGAAATAAAATGGCTGAATAGCGCAATGTAGGTGTCAGAAACATGATAGTAGCCAAGGCCACCATAGCCTCCATACCGAATATCGGATTCGGACATTAAGTTCTGCTCGTACAGCTCCCACATGGTCCCGTCCGCAGACGCATGTTTACCGGTTCCCCAATATTTGGGTAAATCAAACTGGTTGTATGCGTTGATGACTTTTGTCTGTGCTTTTTCAAGACGATCTTCAGTCACATGACGTAAGTTCAACCATGCTACTTGTTTTTGTGTAAAGCCTTTGACAGAGCGGGACGTCTGAGCTGGCCCCAAGTTGCAGCCGTAGCAAAACAATGTGGTTAAAAACCGTTGTTCTGGATTTTCAATTTTTATCTGGTTTCCTGCGGACGTGTGCATCAACTTGTGCAGTTCCAGCCAGTGCTCGCTGTCGGTCAGAATATCGACAATACTCACAGGCTCCATCCCTTCGACAATCGCTGTGTCCAGGCTCTGAACTGCTGCCGCAGGTCGTACAGTATTGTTTTTCTTCAGGCTAAGACGTCCATCAATAAACTGGGCATGGCTATTTCCTGGGAAATTACGGTCCACACGTACAGCTAACTCCTTTAGCTCCTGTTGTAGCTCGGTTACAAATCGCTCGGCGTTGTTGACGGGCTGCTCAACTTCCTGTGCATATCGGTCAATCTCTTGTTGGTACTCTTCCCAGCTCACCAAATCTTCTCGGTAATCGTCATATTCTCTGCCATGCATTACATGTAAATCTCCGGACTGGAGTTCTCGACGGATCAATGATAGGCAGGCCAACTCATATAATTTACGGTGGTACATGGTGCTTCCAGCCACATCGCGTCGGATAATATTTTGCCATTGCGGTGACAACAATGTAGGTAGATCCAGTTCATCTGATTTTAACTGAGATTCCGTCAGCATCTCTTTATGGCTGTTCCTGAGTGACTTCAGGTTGCCAATGAGGGTAATTGTGCTGAGATCGGTGGATGTGCTGCGAAGATCCATTGCCTCTAAACACAAAAACAGTAAGGATCTTTTTTTATGATACGGCTGTAGCATGAAAGGTAAAAAACCGTGTTCCACTGCAGCTAGATACTCCTGGCACTTCGCCATCTGGGTGGACAGATCCGGTGAGAATGTCTTCTGAATAGCGTCAATTCGTTCTTCAGCAGTACCTTCAATACCGAACGCAGCCAACGTATCAAAGTAACTTCGGACAAGTGCTTCACTTTCTTTTTGTCGATTTAAAATATGCTGGTCATAATTTTTCTTAGCGACGTTTTCCAGCCCACGCAGAATGCGGATCATAATATCGGCTACGTCATCCAGCGCTTTCCCATGTTGCCCACGGATCAGAAGTACCGCTAACGCATATCGCTTTAATGGCTTAAGTTCACGCATATCCTTGGCATCCAAGGCACGGGCTTCCAACATAAATTGCTTCAGCTTAGTCGCAGGGATACGTATTTGAGGCATTTGCTCACTCAGCGATTTAAGCCAGGTAACATGTTGAATATAAGAGCGGATCTCTCTGGCACTTGGCTTCTTGGGTTCTCTCTTTAATTGCTGCCAGGCGCTGTAACTTTCATTGACGTCTTTGATCAGGAGTTCATCCAGCTCCGCCCTGGATTCTGGGCGCAATTCATCATAAATGGCTCGGTAGTATTCAGTATTGACTTCATTTCTGGCTGCTCTGGCCAAACGCAGTAGTCGTGTAAAACCGGGCAACTCAAATCGATGATGAACCAGTTCCTCAAGTGTGACGTTGAGGATGTCATTAATCGCGTTCTTGACCAGAGCCGCACGCCTTGCCACCGTCTTCAGCCATACCCAATCAGCTTCTTCTAGCAATTTGACGCCAACAAACTCTCGGATCTGCATAAGATGTTTGGTTCGTGCCGTCGATTTAATGTATAGAGCCCATTCACTCGTAGACGGAATCGCCGTGACGTCTGCAGCTTTTGCATGCTTCGGCTGATTCCGATCACTCATTTCGGTCCAATCCGATCACCCATTTCGGTTTAATCCGATCGCCTATTTCGGTTTTATCCGATCACTTTTAGCCATTTTCCGAAATCGCTGTTCGGAATGCCGGAATCGCTGATCGGAATGCCGAAATACCGTTCTTTTTCTAACTAAATCAACTGGTAAGCTCGTCCTAACTTTAACTCATTTAGGAAAAGCTGACCATGGCTAGAAAGAGAACAGATATGAGCAAAATTAAAGACATTCTGAGACTTCGCTTTGATGCCGGACTTAGCTTACGAGACATCAGTAAATGCTGCTCTGTGGGTCCAGCGACTGTCAGCGAGATATTGTCACGCTTCGCCAGTAGTGGTTTAAGCTGGCCGCTGGTGACACAAACCAGCGATACAGAGTTAGAACAAGCGGTCTATAAAGGCAAAAACTCGTCCAAGCACAAACGCCAGCCTGACTTCGCGCTGATGCATCAAGAGCTCAAACGTAAAGGCATGACCAAGCTGCTGCTATGGCAGGAATATCGTGACCTCGATACGGCCACGGCCTATGGCTACACACAGTTTTGTGAGCATTATCAAACCTGGGTTAAAAGCCTTAAACGCAGCATGCGGCAACTGCATATTGCCGGTGACAAACTGTTTATCGATTATTGTGGGCCAACCGTCGCCATCCTAAACCCTGACACCGGTGAGATCCGGTATCACGCCCAAATCTTTGTTGCCACTTTAGGAGCCTCGAATTACACCTATGTTGAAGCCGGCCGCTCCCAGCAGCTGGAAGATTGGATCATGGCACATGTCCGAGCCTTCGAGTTCTTTGGGGGTATTCCGCGTTTGTTGGTGCCGGATAATCTACGCTCCGCCGTTACCAAAACCCATCGTTACATGCCGGTTCTCAATGAGAACTATGCGCGCATGGCACGTCATTACGGCACGGCAATCATGCCAGCCCGGCCGTACAAACCCAAGGACAAATCGAAAGCAGAAAACGCGGTCTTGATTGTGGAGCGCTGGATCTTGATGCGATTGCGGCATGAGCATTTTTATACCTTAAACAGCTTAAACCTGCGGATCCGTGAACTGCTACAAGATCTGAATCATCGTCAGCAGCGTGTGCATCCGGGCTCTCGCTATGAGCTTTATGTCCGGTTTGATAAACCTGCATTGATGCCTTTACCGCTATACCCCTATGAATACATCGACAGTAAACAAGCCCGTGTTGGGCCTGATTATCATGTGCTGTATGCCAAACATGCGTACTCGGTGCCGCATCATCTGGTGAGTCATACGGTAACGATTGAGGCGACGGCACAAATCATCTGCGTGTATTACCAAGGCAAAGTGGTTGCTCAGCATCCCAGAAAACATCACGACGGTGGCTTTACCACCGTCAAAGAGCATATGCCTGATGCGCATATCAAACAGCGCTGGAGCGCCGAAAGATTACTGGGTTGGGCAGACAACATTGGTAGCGGAGCCAGGGCGGTGATTGCCTTCCAGCTTGAGCGTCGTCAGCATCCCGAGCAGGCGGTAAAAAGCTGTCTGGCCATTCTGAGTCTGGCTAAAAAATATAGTAATGAGCGGCTGGAAGCCGCGTGCCAACAGGCATTGTTGCTGGAACAACCCTACTTAAAAGTGATTAGCAATTTACTAGTGAACAACAAAGAGCATGCCTCAATCGCTGGTGTTGTTGATGAGCAGCCAGCACTGACGCACCACAATATCCGTGGCCAACATTACTACCAATAAGGAAAATCAACATGAGTCTATCGACATTACACGAGCAACTGCGCGCGTTGCGGCTTGGCCACTTTACTCAGGCATTACTGCAGCAACAAACTCAACCCGCGACATACAACGAAATGAGCTTCGAGGAGCGGTTAAGCCTGCTTGCCACGCATGAACTGCTCTGCCGGGATAACACGAAGGTTCAAAAGTTATCTCGCCAAGCGAAATTACGCATTGATGCGCGTGCAAGCCATATCGATTACCGAGCCAATCGCGGATTAAGAAAAGATAAAATCGCGGCCTTACTCAGTGGTCAATATCTGCATCACAATCAGAACATCATCCTGACAGGCGCTACAGGATGCGGAAAAACCTACCTAGCTTGTGCCTTAGCAACACAAGCGTGTGAACAGCATCACAGCACTCGTTACTACCGGCTTGGTGAGCTGTTGGATGAGCTCAATATCGGACGTGCTGACGGATCATACCGTCAGCAACTCAGTGCGCTGGCTAAACGCAAACTACTGATCTTGGACGACTGGGGCATGGAACCACTGACAGCACGCCAAGCAAATGACCTGCTTGATGTGATGGAAATGCGTTATCAACAATCAAGCACCATCATTGCCAGTCAAATACCGACCAGCGAATGGTACAAACTCATTCCGAGCCCCACCATCGCAGATGCACTGCTAGACCGTTTACTTCACAACAGCCACCGAATTGAATTAACAGGAGACTCGATGAGAAAACTAGACCAATCCGATCACTTAGCGTAAAAATAGAATCAAGAAAAAGAACGGTTAGTAGGTGATCGGATAACTCCGGAATCGCTGATCGGATTCACCGAAATACGCAGCTTTGGCAAGGTGTTTGATTAGGGTGTTTGGACAATCAAGGGGCGACATCACATACCCAAGACGTTGCAATGTTTTTAATTGCAGCAAAAATCCCAAACGTTGAATGGGCTTGCGGATTGAACGAATCCATTCCAATTCATAGTCAGTCGGTTCGTACTGTTTGTGTAGGAGCTTAAGAGAAAAATTCGTCGGTAAGGTTGGGTATGCGGTTTGTGCAACGGTCGCCATGGTTCATCCTTCACTTCATGTTTATCTCTTGGTGCTTTCCTGCACTGCACTTACAGAATAAAGCTCATAAGCCATTGATCAAAAGAGTGCATTTTTTTGCTAAAGTGTTGTCATCCAGAACAACATATCAGAGTGCGATTTTCAACTAGGATTTGGATTTGTAAAGCCATTGCGAAACTCGCGCTAGATAACAAATAGAAAAGGTACCAACATGAGAGAATCTAAACCCGTTGTCATTGCGGGCACATCATATCCAACGCAAAGAGCAGCTATCTGTAGTTGCGCTCAAACAAATGCGTCTAGACTTGATTACTTCCGGTCTTTCGACTCAGATTAACTGACAATAGGCCCAGAACTCGGCTCACAAAGTCTGCCAGTGAGATCGTTGGCTGTGCAACTTGGCTTGAATTCATAAGTTCAGACTCAAATTGTATGGCTACAATAACAAAACATATTGGTTAGCTTGCTGGCTCCAATAGTCGCGATTAACTTACAGGAACGCCAAAAAAAAAGGCCGCAATCATTACGGCCTAAGAAAACGGACAACTTAACATTTCAAGAGCCGAACTAGGTAATTTTACCAAACGGTCCAGTCAAATTTATACTTCAAATATTATGGCTCTTGATCAAATTGGCCATCGGCGTTCAGACGAGGACCGCTAACGTAAGTAGCACTATATTGACCAAATCCATT
>SSFI01000064.1 GCA_008015325.1 Rheinheimera sp. | reverse complement strand
GTTTAATGCTGCGGCTATCTGGAGTTCTTGCGAAAATTCGGACATAAAAAAACGGGCTCAACTGACGGGTTGAGCCCGATTGTGACGGCTGTGAAGGATCGGTCAAGAGGCTTAACCGATCGGCATTACGCAATGCGGGCCTTTTTTCTATCTGCACAAACAACCATCAGGCCGGCGCATTAATCCGCGAGATCTGGGCACCCAGATTCTGCAGTTTAAATTCGATTTGTTCATAACCACGGTCAATATGATAAATCCGATCAACGACAGTGTCGCCTTCAGCCACAAGACCTGCAATCACCAGACTGGCCGATGCGCGTAAGTCGGTCGCCATCACCTGAGCCGCGTTCAATTGCGGAGTGTGCTGACACACCGCGGTGTTGCCTTCCAGCTGGATCAAAGCGCCCATCCGCTGCAATTCCGGCACGTGCATAAAACGGTTTTCAAAAATCGTTTCTGTAACCACGCCAACGCCTTCAGCGACTACGTTTAACACCGTAAATTGCGCCTGCATATCGGTTGGGAAGCCAGGATGCGGCACCGTTTTCACATTGACAGATTTCAGCGTGCGGCCAGTCATATTCAGCCGGATCCAATCCTGGCCGGTAGTGACCTCAGCGCCAGCTTCCCGCAGTTTTTCCAGCACCACTTCCAGCTCAGCCGGATCTGTATTGACGCAGGTCACGTCACCGCCGGTGACAGCTGCGGCGACCAGGAAAGTGCCGGTTTCAATCCGATCCGGTAACACTTTGTGGCTGGCACCTTTTAAGCTTGGCACGCCTTCAATGCGGATGGTCGGGCTGCCGGCACCACTGATTTTCGCACCCAGCGCAATCAGGTAGTTGGCTAAATCGACCACTTCAGGTTCGCGCGCGGCGTTTTCGATAATAGTCAAGCCTTCGGCCAGCGTTGCAGCCATCAGCAGGTTTTCGGTACCGGTGACGCTGACCATATCCATCACCAGATGCGCCCCTTTCAGACGCTCAGCACGGGCTTTGATATAACCATGCTCAACAACAATCTCTGCACCCATTTTGCGCAGGCCGTCAATATGCAAATTCACCGGGCGGGCACCGATTGCACAGCCACCCGGCAATGACACTTCGGCATAACCAAAACGCGCCAGTAATGGACCCAGCGCCAGAATAGAAGCCCGCATGGTCCGAACCAGCTCATAAGGTGCAACCTGACTGGTGATGTTGGTCGCATCGACCGTCACGCGGTCGGCTTCACGCTCAACCACAGCACCAAACATCCGCAATAATTTGAACGTCGTATCAATATCTTTTAACGCCGGAACATTACTGATCACAGACGGCTGTTCGGCCAGCAAAGTGGCAAACAGGATGGGTAATGCTGCATTTTTAGCACCGGAGATAGACACTTGGCCCTGCAGGCGGGCGCCACCTTTAACAAGAAATTGTTGCATCTGTAGTTACACCGGCGGATTGAGAAGTTTTTCGCGACGCCACTGGGTCGGCGTAAAGGCTTTGATTTGCAGCGCATGAATACTGCCATTGGCGATGTCGGCCATCAGCGGCGCATAAACCAGTTGCTGTTGCTTAACCCGGCTCAGACCGTCAAAACAGTCGCCCACGGCGGTAACAGAATAGTGGCTGCCATCAGTTTTTACATACACTTCAGAAAGTTGCAGCTGTTCAAGCAACCGCTGTTCAATCTCTTTACAATCCATCTGGATACCCTTGTGCCACTGTGGTGATGTTGCGACTGTCCGGACAAGCAGGACTTTCGCCAAAAAAGAAAACCCGGCAGTTTAAGCCGGGTAGTGATTATATCCTGCCTCAGGATGCATTTCAGCTTTCTGTCGGTAAAAGGCTTAAAACATCACTGACCAGTGCCAGCGAACGCAGTTGCTGCGGCATGCCACGTAACTGCACCTGCAGCGATTTGGCTTTGGCCTGCGACAACACTTGGAGCAGCCAGGCCAGGCCAGCGGTATCTACGTGTTTCAGGCCTGCCAGGTCAAAAACCGTCGAGCCCTGCAGAGTCTGCAACGGTTTAAAAGGCCAGAACTGAACAACAGTGTCCCGGTTCAGTTCACCACTGAACACCAGTCCTTGAGGCTCTTGGCGGATCTCAAGCATTTTTCGCTTTCTCAGGCGCTTTGATTGGCGCTTTAGCTTTCTCTTCCAGCAATGCAGCCACGCTGACTAAACCTTGCTGACGGATCATGCTGCCAAGCTCTGAGCGTTTGCTGTCGAGTAACGAGATACCTTCAGCAACCATGTCAAACACCAGCCAGTTGTTGGCATCTTTCACCCGACGCAGCTTAAACTCGATTTTGATGTCAGGCTTACCCGGGTCGATCACGCGTGTTCTGATGGTGATAATTTTCTTCTGTGCTTCAATCGCCTGACCCGGTTCAATCATCACTTGCTGGTCACGATACTGGGTAAAAACCCCGGCATAAGTGCCGACCATGTAATTCTGAAACGCAGTCACAAAGGTGTTGAAGTCCTGCTTCGGAACAGTGTTCAGCTTAACGGCATTACCGATGACATAACCGGCGGCATAGCGGCTGTCGATATATGGCACCAGCTCTTCAGTGACGATTGTACGCAGAATTTCCGGGTCCTTTTTGATATCAGCCTGCTGACGTGCGATGCGCTGGAAGGTCTTATCCGCCAGCACTTCCATCATTTTGTACGGGTCGTCATATTTCGGTACCGCAGCATCTGCCGCCTGCACCTGAGTGAAGGCCAGCAACGCAGTGGCCGCGACGAAGGCTTTAAATAAGGTTTTCATCATTGATTCCCACGATTAAACAAAAACTGGCCAATCAGCTCTTCAAGCACGATGGCGGATTTGGTGTCTTCGATGTAGTCACCGTTCTTCAGAATTTCAACGTTCTCGTCAACAAAACCCGGCTGTAAACCGATGTATTGCTCGCCAAGCAAGCCAGACGTCAGGATCGCCAGTGAACTGGTCTCAGGAAAATTGTTGTAGCTGCTGTTGATATCCAGCGTCACGACCGGCTGGAAGGATTCCGGGTCCAGCTTGATTGATTCTACGCGGCCCACCACAACACCGCCTACTTTGACCGGTGAGCGCACTTTCAGGCCGCCAATGTTCTCAAACTTCGCCAGCAGCTGATAACTCTGGTCTGAACCTGCCACCCCGGTGTTAGCCACTTTCATCGCCAGCAGTAATAAAGCTGCAATCGCCAGCGCGACAAAAAAACCTACAAATAACTCTAATTTACGTGATGTCATTTCTCATCCACCAAACATGACAGCGGTTAATACAAAATCAAAACCCAGTACGGCTAAGGATGCCGTCACCACAGTCTGAGTCGTTGCCTGACTGATGCCTTCCGAGGTCGGGACCGCATCAAAACCTTTGTGCAGCGCAATCACGGTCACGATAAAAGCAAACACGATACTTTTTATCACGCCGTTGACTACGTCCTGCTGGAAGTCAACATTGGCCTGCATCGCAGACCAGTAACCGCCAGCGTCGACACCCAGCCAGTCCACACCTACCAGATGGCCACCGAGGATGCCGACCGCATTAAAAATCAGCGCCAGCAGCGGCATACTGATCACCCCGGCCCAGAAGCGTGGCGCTATGACGCGACGCAGCGGGTCTACGGCCATCATTTCCATGCTGGACAATTGTTCCGTCGCTTTCATCAGACCAATTTCAGCGGTCAGCGCGCTGCCTGCCCGGCCGGCAAATAACAGCGCCGTAACCACAGGCCCGAGTTCACGTAACAGACTTAACGCTACCAGCGGCCCTAACATTTGTTCCGCGCCAAATTTCGCCAGCACCGTGTAACCCTGCAGCGCCAGCACCATGCCGATAAACAGGCCGGAAACCAAAATGATCAACAGGGACAACACGCCGACGACGTAGATCTGCTTCATATACAGATGCCAGTTTTTCAGCGGTCTTGGCCGCCCCCATAAGGCACCAAATAACATCAGGGTTGCGCGGCCAAGCCCCTGCAATGTTCCAAGTGTGTTGGCACCTAATTGCTGGATTTGCTTCAGCATCAGCGGCTTAACTCCATTAATTCAGTAGCGTAATCGGCAGCTTTAAAGTGGAAAGGCACCGGACCGTCCGCCTGGCCTTGCAGGAACTGCTGCACCAGCGGCGATTCGTGCCGACGCAGCTGCTCCGGCGTGCCATGACCAATGACGCGGCGTTCTGCCACTACATAGACATAATCAGCGATGCTCATCACCTCTGCGACATCATGAGAAACCACAATAGAGGTCAGACCCAGCGCATCATTCAGTGAACGGATTAACCGCACGATCACGCCCATAGAAATCGGGTCCTGGCCAGCAAACGGCTCGTCATACATGATGAGTTGCGGGTCCAGTGCGATAGCGCGGGCCAAAGCGGCCCGGCGGGCCATACCGCCAGAGAGTTCACCCGGCATCAAATCACGCGCACCGCGCAAACCGACTGCTTCCAGCTTCATCAGCACCATAGTGCGGATTATGGCTTCTGGCAGGCGGGTATGTTCGCGAATAGGGAAAGCTACGTTGTCAAACACCGACATCTCAGTGAACAGCGCACCGCTTTGAAACAACATGCTCATTTTTTTGCGGGCCTGATACAGATCCTGCCGGCTGAGTTTAGGGATATCAGCGCCTTCAAACAGGATCTTGCCGCTGTCCGGCTTTAACTGACCACCAATCAGCCGCAGTAAAGTGGTTTTACCTATACCACTGGGCCCCATAATCGCAGTCACTTTACCGCGCTGAAACTGCATACTCATGTCGTCATAGATGACACGGTCGCCGCGGCGGAAAGTTAAATTTTGAATATCAACCAATGGTTTATCCAAACCAAACTCCATTCATTTCTCGCTGTGCACATTCCTGGCCGAGGAGCGCTTTCCGCTCCCTGCAACGGCAGGCGGGAAAAAACGGCGCAATATACGGGGACTCCATGCACTATGCAAGGCAAATGCCTAATTAATCGCCGTATTTTAACTGGTTTCGCCGCAAGCGTCGCGCTGAAAAATTGTAAGTATCAGTTGCAGAATTTCGAACTGTTTACAGTCTTGTGCAGCGGGTCGAATCAGAACCCTGCTCAGCGGCAAAGCGTCAACCCGGCAACGGTTCTGACGCACAGCTCCGCAGCAGGCTCATACAGGTTTTTTTGCAATTATCCGGCAGAAACTGGAAAATGCCGCAGGTTCGGCCCCTGCGTTCAGCCCGGCACCAGGCGAATTGCGTATAGTTCGCATTTTGCCGACCTTAACTGAATATCAGCTTAATAAAACCGCCGCCACTGGGCCAAACCGGGCCGGAAGATTGAGGTAAGTATGAATTTTTGTGAGACAGCCAGCCGCGTTCTGGACATTGAATCTCAAGCGATAATTGGTCTCAAAAGTTATATTAATCAAGATTTTAATCACGCATGCCAGTTGATTTTCGATACCAAAGGCCGCGTCATAGTGACCGGCATGGGCAAATCAGGCCATATCGGTAATAAAATCGCGGCGACTCTGGCATCGACAGGTACCCCGGCGTTTTTTGTCCACCCCGGCGAAGCAAGCCACGGCGACCTTGGCATGATCACGCAGCAGGACATTGTATTTGCGCTGTCTAACTCTGGCGAAACCGAAGAGATCCTGAAGCTGTTGCCGGTGCTGAAACGTCTGGGCATCGCCATCATCGCAGTCACCGGTAATCCCGAATCCACTTTAGCTAAACTGGCTGATATTCATCTGTGCGCCAGAGTGGCACAGGAAGCCTGCCCACTTGGACTTGCGCCCACTGCCAGCACGACGGCTGCTTTGGCACTCGGCGACGCTGTCGCGGTGGCATTATTAGAAGCCCGTGGTTTTTCCGCTGACGATTTTGCCCTGTCGCATCCGGGCGGTAGCCTCGGCCGCCGGCTGCTACTGCGGATCAGCGATATCATGCATGAAAATGGCCAAATCCCGCTGGTGGACGAAAACGCCACTACTTCCGCAGCATTACTGGAGATCTCGCGCAAAGGTCTGGGTATGACCGGCATTATTGACGCACAGGGCCGTCTCACCGGAATTTTCACCGATGGCGATTTACGCCGTATTCTGGACCAGCGCATCGACATTCATCAGACATTGATTTCCAGCGTAATGACGCGAAACTGTGTCACAATCCGGGCAGAAATGCTGGCTGCAGAAGCACTGAAAATTATGGAACAGAAAAAAATCAATGCATTGATGGTGGTCAATGCCGGGCAGATCCCGGTTGGCGCTTTAAATATGCACGACTTGCTACGGGCTGGAGTACTGTGATTTCCATGACTTATAGGGAAATGTATCAGCCACTCAGCCAAGAAGTCGAAGCCAAAGCGGCGCAAATTAAACTGCTGATTTGCGATGTCGATGGCGTATTTTCCGACGGCCGGATTTATCTCGGCAATGATGGTGAAGAGTTGAAGGCTTTTCACACCCGTGACGGTTATGGCATCAAAGCGTTACGTCAGGCCGGTATTGAAGTAGCCATTATCACCGGGCGACGCTCAGCCATCGTCGAAAAACGCATGCAAGCGTTAACAGTGCAGTATATTTTTCAGGGCCAGGAAGACAAAATGCCGGCTTATCTGCAACTGAAACAGCAGCTTGCACTTGAAGACGCCCAGATTGGTTATATCGGTGATGATTTATCAGACTGGGCCGTGATGCAGCACGTCGGTTTGTCTGTGGCGGTAGCGGATGCGCATCCGTTACTCAGACGTCACGCGGCGTTAGCTACAAGCCTGCCGGGCGGTTTTGGTGCCGTGCGTGAACTTTGTGACCTTTTGCTACTCAGTCAGCATAAGTTCGGTGAATTTTCAGGAAGCAGCACATGATCCGGCAACTGTTCTGGTTATTTCTGGTACTCACCGGCGGTGTGGTGCTGTATAGCTGGATTGAAGCAGCAGGCACACCCAAACATGCCGCGGTGGAACGGGAGCTGGTGCCCGACTTTGTTGCTTATCAGCTGACCCGGCGCAGCTTTGACAAAGACGGCAATTTATCGGGCCAGGTCAAAGCCGCGCAAATGGCGCATTTTGAACAGTTGGGCCAGATCCAGTTTGAACAGCCCGCTTATACTTTGTATGAAGAGCGGCTGCCCCGCTGGCAAATCAGCAGTGCTCAGGGCGTGTTTTATCAGGACAATAAAGTGATCCTGGAGCAGAATGTTCAGGTCGACAATCTGCATCAGGATGAAATGTTCCGGCAGATCCAGACTGACCAGCTGGAGATGCTGCTTGATACCCAGTTATTGCAAACCGATCATCCGGTTCTGGTGTTAGGCCAGAGCTTTCAAATCCATGGCCAGGGCTTGCAGGCCGATTTAATCACGCAGAAACTGCGTTTATTCAAGCATCAGGGGACGGTATACCAACATGAAAATCAATAAGCTGAGCGCGTTACTGCTGCTTTGTCTCAGCACGTCGGTGTTGGCCAAAACAACTGATTTCAGCGAACCCATTGAAGTCAATGCCGATCGCAATGAAGCCAGTCTGAAACAGCAAATGCTGGTGTACTCCGGTAATGTCATTGTGAAACAAGGCACTTTGCTGATCAAAGCAGACAAATTAACCGTTGACCGCTCCGCCGGTGAAGGCAAAGAAGTGTTTATCGCCGTGGGCAAGCCCGCGGTATATTCCCAGGTGCTGGATGGCGAAAAACCAATCCAGGCCAGTGCAGAAGAGATCCGCTACGCCATGGCGACCCGGGTATTAACCTTAACCGGCAAAGCAGAAATCACCCAAAGCGGCAGTCTGGTCCGCAGCGCAAAAATTGAATATGACCTGCTGAAACAACAACTCAGCGCCGAAAGTGAAGAAGGCAAAGAGCGGGTCACGACTATCTTTACCTCGGAAGGAAAATAGGGTGAAAAAGCTCGTCGTCGCTCATCTGGCTAAAAGTTATAAAGGTCGGCAAGTTGTTAAAGACGTTAGTCTGGAAGTTGGCGCCGGCCAGATCGTTGGCCTGTTAGGCCCAAACGGTGCCGGCAAAACCACAACTTTTTATATGATTGTTGGCCTGGTGCCATCCGATAAAGGGCAAATCACCCTCGGCGATAAAGACATTACCTTCGACCCTATCCATGCCAGAGCACGGCAGGGCATCGGCTATTTGCCGCAGGAAAGTTCGATTTTCCGCAAGCTGACGGTGTTTGATAATCTGATGGCGATTTTACAGACGCGCAAAGACTTAACTGAAGACCAGCGCGAACAAACCGCCGATGAATTGCTCGACGAGTTTAATATCACCCATATCCGCAACAGCCTTGGCATGAGCCTGTCCGGCGGTGAGCGCCGCCGCGTTGAGATCGCCCGCGCCCTGGCTGCCAATCCGGCCTTTATCCTGCTGGACGAACCCTTTGCCGGCGTTGATCCGATTTCAGTGCTGGATATCAAAAAAATCATTCAGCATTTGTGTAATCGCGGCATCGGCGTGCTGATCACCGATCATAATGTCCGCGAGACCCTTGATGTTTGCGAAATCGCCTATATCGTCAGTCATGGGGAGTTGATTGCATCCGGTTCACCCGCTGAAGTATTGGCCAATCAGCAAGTCAGGGATGTATACCTCGGGGATCAATTCAGGCTATAGTTAGCAAAAAACCAGTTCCCAACTGGTCGTCAGGAGTGACAAGAAGTACATGAAGCCATCTTTACAACTTCGGCTTGGACAGCAACTAACAATGACGCCTCAGCTGCAGCAAGCCATCAAGCTGCTTCAGCTGTCTACCATTGAATTGCAACAGGAAATCCAGGAAGCGCTGGACGCCAACCCGCTGCTTGAAGCTGAAGATGAATTCAGTTTTTCCGAAGCCAACGCAAGTGGCAGCGAGCCACAAGCCGCTGATTCAGTCACAGAACACAATGCCGCAGACGAATACTCTGAACCGGAGATCCCGGACAGCAGTGAGTCGATGACCGAACAAAACATCAAGGAGGATTTACCACTCGACAGCAACTGGGATGACATGGTCAGCGCCGCGCCGGTTGCAGGCACCGGCTCTCCCGATGAAGATATGGTGTTTCAGGGTGAAACCACTGAAACCTTGCAGGATTATCTGCGCTGGCAGATGCAGTTAACGCCATTTAGCGAAACCGACCGCGCCATCGCCGAAATTATTATCGAAGCCATTGATGAAAACGGCTTATTAACCATCAGCTGTGAAGAAGTGCTGGAATCTCTGGGGCTTGAAGAGATTGAACTGGATGAAGTTGAAGCTGTGCTCAAACGCATTCAGTTATTTGACCCGGTCGGTGTAGGCGCCCGCAGCATTCAGGAATGCCTGCTGATCCAGTTGCGCCAGTTCGCGCCAGATACCCCTTTTCTGAAAGAAACCTGCGACATTATTAAGCATCACAGCGAATATTTAGCCAATCGCGATTTCCGTTCTCTGATGCGTGTGTCTAAACTGAAAGAAGATGACCTGCGCGAAGTGATGCGGCTCATCCACAGTCTGAACCCACGCCCCGGTGCGGACGTGATCCGGGAAGAACAGCAATATACCATTCCCGATGTGTCAGTAAAAAAAGTGAAAGGCCGGTGGATGGTCGAACTGAATCCAGATGCCTTTCCCAAGATCAGAATCAATGAACAATACGCGGCGATGTCGCGGCAGGTGCGTAACTCATCAGACAGTCAGTTTATTCGTTCCCATTTGCAGGAAGCGAAGTGGTTTCTGAAAAGTCTGGAAAGTCGCAACGAAACGTTATTAAAAGTGGCCAACTGTATAGTACAGCAACAGCAGGCGTTTTTTGAACACGGCGAAGAAGCCATGAAGCCTATGGTGCTCAATGATGTGGCAGAGATGGTCGGCATGCACGAATCAACCATTTCCCGGGTTACTACCCAGAAATATATGCATACTCCACGCGGAATTTTTGAACTTAAGTTCTTCTTTTCCAGTCATGTCAGTACAGAGAGTGGTGGCGAATGTTCGTCGACTGCTATCCGGGCCTTTATTAAAAAATTGGTGGCAGCGGAAAATCCGGCCAAACCGCTGAGTGACAGCAGAATGGCCGAGATCCTGTCGGAGCAAGGGATTAACGTGGCGCGGCGAACAATCGCCAAGTACCGGGAATCTCTTTATATTCCGCCGTCTAATCAGCGCAAGAGCTTGCTTTAAGTAAGTGCTCATCTAAGAAGGAAATGTCTATGCAAATTAATCTAACTGGTCGTCATGTAGAAATTACTGCAGCATTAAGAGAATATGTAGACAGCAAATTTGCCAAACTTGAGAGACATTTTGACCATATCAACAATGTGCATGTCGTGCTCAATGTCGAGAAGTTAAAACAAATCGCCGAGGCTAAACTGCATTTAAACGGCGGAGAGGTGTTTGCGCAGTGTGAAGATGATAATATGTACGCTGCGATTGACCTCCTGATCGACAAACTGGATCGTCAGGTCATCAAACACAAAGAGAAAATTTCTCGTCACTGAACTCTGGATTTATGAACCTAAGCTCAATGTTATCGGAGGACTGCACAAAAAGTGCGGTCCTTTTTAATAGTAAAAAACGCATCCTTGAATACATTGCGGAACTGGCCCACCAGCATATGCCGGAGCTCGCCGAATCGACGGTGTTCGAGGCGCTGATGGCACGGGAAAAGCTAGGGTCGACCGGGATTGGTGGTGGTATCGCTATTCCGCACGGCAAGCTCAAAGGCGTGACGTCACCGGTGCTGGTATTTGTCGTCAGCCAGGATGCCATCCAGTTTGATGCTATTGATAATCAGGCAGTGGATATCTTCTGTGCCATCCTGATCCCGGAAAATCAATGCCAGACGCACCTGACCACCTTAGCCGGCATCGCCCGCCTACTGAGTCAAAAAGAAATCACCCGCAAAATTCGTCATGCCGGTTCTGATCAGGCACTGTATCAGCTGTTGTTAAGCTGCACCGACACAGGAACCGCCAAATGAAACTCTTAGTAGTCAGCGGCAGATCAGGTTCCGGTAAATCCGTAGCATTACGGGTGATGGAAGATCTGGGCTACTACTGTGTCGACAATATTCCGGTTAACTTGCTGCCGACCCTCGCCAATGCGGTGATGGGGCAATATGAGCGGGTTGCAGTCAGCATCGACGTGCGTAACCTGCCACAGGAACCGGAAGAACTGACCGAGATCCTGTCTTACCTGCCACGCAAGGTTGAGCTGACGATTCTGTATCTTGATGCCGACCATACCAGCCTGATTAAACGTTTCAGCGAAACCCGCCGTTTGCATCCGTTGTCGCATCAGGCGATGTCGTTAGACGAAGCGATCCAGCGCGAACAGCAACTGCTGGACCCAATCTCCAGCCGCGCGGATTTATACATCGACACCACTGAACTGAACGTGCATCAGCTGACCGAACAGCTGCGCGAGCGGATCCTGGGCCAAAAAACTGGCCGGCTGGTGATGCTGTTTGAGTCTTTTGGCTTTAAATATGGTATTCCCAAAGATGCCGACTTTGTGTTTGACGCCCGGTTTTTGCCTAATCCGCATTGGGAACCTGAGTTGAAAATTCTGACCGGCCTTGATCAGCCCGTGAAGGATTATCTGGAAGCACAGCCGGTTGTGGCGAAATATACCTGGCAAATCAACAGTTTTATCAGCACCTGGTTACCACATCTGGAACGCAATAACCGCAGTTATCTGACTATTGCCATTGGCTGTACCGGTGGCCAGCACCGCTCTGTTTATATTGTTGAGTCTTTGGCGGAGAGTTTCCGTGCCTTACGCGAAGACGTACAAATCCGTCACCGGGAGTTAGTCCGTCACCATGGCAAATAGCTTTAAAGAAACCGTCACCATCGTCAATCAACTGGGATTACATGCCCGCGCCGCCACCAAGCTGGCGCAGCTCTGTATGCAGTTTGATGCCAAAATTGAATTACAGCAGGAAGGCCGCAGTGCAGATGCCAGCAGTGTGCTGGCGCTGTTGATGCTGGCCAGCAGCAAAGGCAAGAATGTTGATGTGGTAACAACAGGTGCACAGGCTGAAGCCGCTTTAACTGCAGTCACCACGCTGATCCGCGCCGGCTTCGACGAAAACTGAAATTCCCGTCAATCCCGCATGCCCGGCAGATTAGTCTGCCGGCAGTTTCTCCACGCCCTGTGTGCTCTGATGATGTTTCAGCTTGTGATGCATCGCTACTTTAATCAGCATATGCGCAGTCACAGGCGCTGAAATAAACAAAAACAACGCGATTAACAGCTGTTGTAAACTCAGAGTCTGTTGTTGCAGATTAAAAAAAGCCATAGACGCCAGCACCAAACTGCCAAGCCCCAGAGTTGTAGCTTTAGTCGGCCCATGCAACCGGGTATAAAAATCCGGTAACTTCAGCAGTGCCACAGAGCCAAGCAAGACAAATAACGCCCCGGCACACAACAAGCCGCTGATCAGCCATTCTAATACCGTCATAAGCGCTCCTATTCGATGATATCGCCGCGCAGCAGGAATTTACACACGGCCACAGTGCTGACAAACCCCAGCATCGCAATCAGCAACGCCGCCTCAAAATACAGCTGGCTACTGGCATAAATGCCGTACACCAATAACAAGGCGATGCTGTTGATATACATGGTATCCAGCGCCAGTAAGCGGTCAGCTACTGCCGGACCACGTAACAGCGACAATATGTTCAGACAAAGCGCCAGAATAATCACCGCCATCACCGCGAGCAAAATCAGACTGAACATGCGAAAATCTCCTGCAACGGTGCTTCGTAACGTTGTTTCAGCTCGCTGACCAACGCCGCTTCATCCTGCAAATCCAGCACATGCAACAATAAAAACTGTGGCGCATCCGCCTCGCGTGGTAACAGCTCGGCACTGACTGTGCCCGGGGTGAGGCAAATAGTGGCGGCCAGAATGGTCAGCGGCATTGGTTCTTTCAGATCCAACGGCAACAGCACAAAACCCGGCTTCAGTGCACTGTTTCGCCCCAACACGACTTTCACCACCTGCAAATTAGCCACCACGATATCCCACAACACCATCAACAGATAACGGCCAAACAAACCATAACGTTTGATCTGTGGCTGCACTTCACGAAACCCGCGGCTGCCCCACGGGATCAATAACGCCAGGATCACACCGCTAAGCAGCACCACAGGTGAGACGCTGTTATGCAATGCACACCAGACCAGAAACAACAACACACTGCGCAGCGGTGTGGCGAATAAGCTGTTTCGCATCAGTAACCTCCACTCACAGCCGTCAACTGCGCTATCGCGTCAGCACAGAACTGCGTCCACCACTGGCCAAATATGACCAGCTGCACCCCGGCCAATAACAGCAGCGCTATGGCAAACACCGGTGTCCGCTCTGCATCGACCACAGTTTGCACCGCTGTCGCAACTGGCGGCTGAGCACGCCAGAACAACACGCTGCCGGCACGACTGAATGCCACCAGCACCGCCAGACTACTCAGCAGCAGCATGCCAATCAGCAGCATGCCGTGCGAAGTGGTGGTGAGCCCCTGGATCAACCATAACTTCGCGACAAAACCGGAAAACGGCGGCATGCCAATCACCACCAAAGCGCTGAAAACAAAGAGCCAGCCCAATAAAGTCGCCTGCGGTAAACGCGGCCCGGGAACCAGCCGGTCGCCGACGCTGCCGCGCTGACGGGCAATCAGATCCGACAGCAGATACCAAATGGCGCCAATCCAGCTGGAATGCACCGCATAATACAGCGCTGCGGCTTTGACTTGGGCGTTGCCGCTGCCAAGCGCCGCCAGCAGAGTCCCGGCTGACAGCAACACCAAGGCGGCCGCCAGTTTCTTTAAATCCACTGCAGCGAGCAACATAGCGGCGGCGAGCAGCATCGTCAGCAAGCCGCCCCACCACAGCAAGGCATCACCATAACCTGTCAAAACGCCTGCGCTGGCACCAAACATCAGACCAAAGACCCGCAGCAGGCTGTAGACACCAACTTTAGTCATCACCGCGAACACCGCCGCGACAGGGGCACTGGCCTGACTGTAGGCCGCCGGTAACCAGAAATGCAGTGGCAGCAGCGCGGCCTTTAAGCCAAATACGATGAGCAATAAACCCGCTGCAGCTTTGACGCCCAGCGTTTCAGCCGGTGTTAACGCGCTGATGCGAGTTGCCATATCCGTCATATGCAAGGAGCCGAGCATCGCGTACAACAAGGCCAGCGCAAGCAAAAACAACGCTGACCCCACCAGATTCAATACCACATAGTGCAACGCCGAATGGATACGTTTTTTGCCACCGCCGTGCACCAGCAAACCGTAAGAGGCAATCAACAGCACTTCAAAAAACACAAAGAGGTTAAACAGGTCGCCGGTCAGGAAAGCGCCATTCAGGCCCATCAGCAAAAATTGCAGTAACGGGTGAAAATACGCGCCTTTTTCATCATCACCAGCACAGCTGTAAACAGCAACCGCCAGCGTCAGCAAAGTCGTCAGCCAGACAAACAGCGCGGATAATTGATCCGCAACCAATAAAATCCCGAAAGGTTCGGGCCAGTTACCCAGCAGATAATGGCTGGCCGGTACATTGGTTTGTTGCCACAGCAAAGCTGTTGCAACAAACAGATTCAGCAGCATAGCCAGTACACTGCCGATACGGCGGAATTTTACTGACGCCTGCTGTGGTTGCAGCAACAATAACACCGCAAACAATGCTGGCAGCAGCACAGGCAGGATAGGCAGATGTTGCATCAGGCACCTCCCCGCGTGTTTGGTTTTTGTAGATCCACTTCATCGTGCCCCAGTTCAGCCCGGGCGCGGATAGCCAGTACCACCAGAAAAGCCGTCATGGCAAAACCAATCACAATCGCTGTCAGCACTAAGGCTTGTGGCAGCGGGTCAGCGTATTGCGCCGAGGCCCCCAGCACAGCGCCCGCGCCGGCGGTCAGCCCGCCACTGACAAAAATGAACAAATTAACGGCATAAGACAACATAGTCAGGCCAAGCATGACGGCGAAAGTACGACCCCGTAAAATCAGTAATACGCCACATCCGGTCAGCAAACCAATAGCAATAGCGATGAGCAGTTCCATCAAATTTGTCCTAGGTGTTCTGGTTTATGCCGCGTGGTCAGTTTGCCGAGATTGGCCAGGATCAGCAGCGTTGAGCCCACTACGGTCAGGTAAACGCCTAAATCAAAGGCGATGGCACTAGCCAGCTCTATCTGCCCCAGCAGCGGAATGTCGAAGTAATTAAACCAGGAAGTTAAAAACGGTTTGCCAAACAACCAGCTGGCTGTACCAGTCAGCCAGGCAATCAGAATACCGCTGGCGATCAGGGCCGAGAACTGCAGGTTTAACCGCGGTTTAACCCAATCCACACCATGGGCGATGTACTGCATGATCAGCGCCACAGCAGTGACCAGGCCCGCGACAAAACCACCGCCCGGTAAATTGTGGCCACGGAAAAACAGATACACCGACACCAGTAACGCCAGCGGCAATAAGCCTTGTGACACAACACGCAGCATCAACGGATGTGCGTCCAGCGCCCAGCTGCGGCCGTCCGCGTCGGCACTGGGTTTAAAGCGCGGGATGCCGGTCAGCAGTTTATAGATACCCAGCGCAGCAATCCCTAATACCGTAATTTCACCAAAAGTATCAAAACCACGGAAATCGACCAGGATCACATTGACCACATTGGTGCCACCACCGCCGGATTTCGCATTGGCGAGGAAATACGCCGAAACCGAATCGGCCTGATGTGTCAGCATCAGGTAAGCCAGACTGCCGACGACAATAGCGCAACTGCCGGCCAAAATCAGGTCGCGTAACAAAGTGGCGTGTGCGCTTTGCTTTGGGCTGCGGTGCGGCAGGAAATACAGCGCCAGCATCAATAACACGGCAGTCGCGACTTCCACGGCCAGCTGCGTCAATGCCAAATCAGGTGCAGAAAAACGGATAAATAATAAACTCAACATCAGCCCGACCACTGAAATCATAATGAGCGCCAGTAATCGCTGACGTTGCCAGATCACAGTAGCCATAGCTGCCAGCACCATGATGACAACTAACACCGCACTGAACCAATCCGTTGGCAGCAGCCCTCTCTCACCTTGTAACGAATTCAGCTGTAACAACGGATAGCCAGCCAGCAGCACCATGGCCCACAACATCGCCGCGATGTACCATTGCAGTCTTCCTGGTTCAGCCCATTGGCTGAACTGCCGGCAGCGCTGGACTAACCGTTGCACTTGCCCTTCAAAACGATGAATCGCCAGTGTTGACTGGAAACCGGCCTGAAACAGGAATAATTCTTTACGGTTGATGTAAAGCACAATACCTGCAACAAATGCCACCACACTCATCAGTAATGGCAGATTCAGACCATGCCAGAGGGCCAGACTGTACGCCGGCGGCGTCTGTTGTAAGGCTGCAGTGGAGGCGGCCAGCAGGATGTCGCCCACCAGCCACTGTGGGAACACACCGACGCCAATACACAATGCCACCAACACTTCCATCGGCACCCGCATATAACGCGGTGGCTCATGGGGGATTTTGTCGAGGCCGATCGGCTTGCCATTAAAAAATACATCATGAATAAAGCGGGCCGAATACGCGACCGAAAACACCGCAGCAAGCGTTGCCAAGAGCGGCAACAACCAGCTGAGCGCGCCCAGCACACTTTGGTGTAGCGTCTGACTAAAAAACATTTCCTTCGATAAAAAACCATTTAGCAGCGGCACCCCGGCCATTGACGCGGCAGCCACCATCGCAAGACTGGCAGTTACCGGCATAAAATGCCATAAGCCATTGATTTTACGCATATCACGCGAACCGGTTTCATGGTCGATAATGCCGGCCGCCATAAATAACGATGCTTTGAACACAGCATGGTTAATGATGTGGAAAATTGCTGCCACTGTGGCCAAATCAGTATCCAGGCCTAATAACAAGGTTATTAAGCCCAGATGTGAAATTGTTGAATAGGCCAATAAGCCCTTGATGTCGTGCTGAAACAACGCAAAATAAGCGCCGGTTAACAAGGTTAATAACCCGGCGAGACTGACCAGGCTAAACCACAGGTCGGTGCCGGCAATAGCGGGATAAAGCCGAATTAATAAGAAAATGCCGGCTTTGACCATAGTCGCCGAATGCAGATAAGCACTGACCGGTGTCGGTGCCGCCATGGCGTTTGGTAGCCAGAAATGAAACGGAAACTGCGCCGACTTGGTAAAAGCGCCGAGTAAAATCAGCACCAGGATCAGCGGATACTGCGCATCAGCAATAATCTGCGGGCCTTTGCTTAATATCACATCAAGCTGATAACTGCCGGCGACCTGCCCGAGCAAAATCAAGCCGACCAATAAAGCCAGACCACCGGCCGCCGTCACCGTCAGCGCCAGCCGGGCGCCTTTGCGCGCATCAGAACGGTGCGACCAGTAACTAATCAGTAAAAATGAACTGATACTGGTCAGTTCCCAAAACATCCAGAGCTGCAGCACGTTGCCGGACAGCACAATACCAAGCATCGCCAGCATGAACAGCAGCAAGCTGGCATAAAACCGAGGCATCGGATCTGAAGCGCTGAGGTAATAGCGCGCATAAAAAATAACCAGCAAGCCAATGCCGAAAATCAACAGGCTAAACAACAGGGCTAAAGCATCTAAGCGGAATGTCCATTGCAGGCCCAATACCGGCAACCATTGCCATTGCTGCTGAAACACCGCTCCTTGCAGCAAATCTGGGATCATCGGTGCCAACAGCAACAAGCCTGCAATTGGCGCTAAAAGTGCGATGAGGGTTTGTTCATTTCGGGACAGCTGACGGAATAACAGCAGAATAACGATACTGAACAGAGGGATGGACAAAATCCACGGTAGTAATAACGCCATGCCAGAACCTCTTCAGCAGATGTGAATGCTGAAACCAGCCCAAAGCCCGCACAGTATCACATCACAAATTAAACCAGTCATGCTGCCAGTCTGGGTGGGACAGGCAATTTTCAAGACCCGCCGCGCTGAACGGAGTATTCAGACCGGTGAATACCCCGTTTTCAGCGATAAATTAATGCGCCGCCCCCGGCACATAATGATGGATCCAACCCACACTGTAGAAATAGTGTGTCACTTCTGGCAACAGGAAAACAGTTGAAAGCAGCCCCACAACCGCCAACACAATGGTATAAGGCAACGCCATCCACACCATCTTCATATACGACAGTCTGATCAACGGGGCCAAAGCACTGGTTAACAGGAACAGGAAAGCCGCCTGACCGTTTGGTGTCGCTACGCTTGGCAGGTTGGTGCCGGCATTAATGGCAATAGCTAACATTTCAAACTGTTCGCGGCTGATGCGCCCGGCTTCCCACGCAGCTTTGACTTCACTGATATAGACAGTCCCGACAAAGACGTTATCACTGACCATCGACAGCACACCGTTTGCCATAAACAACACCGCCAGTTGCAACTGACCATCAAAGGTCAATACCCAATGAATCACCGGTGTGAACAGATGCTGATCGATGATAACCGCGACGACCGCAAAAAAGACCACTAACAAAGCGGTAAAGGGCAAAGCTTCTTTAAACGCATGACCAATCGCATGTTCATCGGTCACACCACAAAATGTGGTCGCCAGTATGATGACCATCAGACCTATTAAACCCACTGATGCGATATGCAAACTCAGGCACAGAATCAACAACACAGCGATAACGCCTTGCGTCCACAATTTAGTGATGTCAGCGGCCTGCATCCGCGCAGTTTGATAATTATCATAAGCAATCAGCACATCTTGCACTGCAGTTGGTAGACGCACCCCAAAATCAAACCAGCCGAATTTCTCCACAACGACTGTCGTTAACATGCCACAGATGAGAATTGGAATAGAAATCGCGGACATCCGCAGGGCAAATTCAGCAAAATCCCAACCGACTGCTGCCGCGATAATCAGATTTTGCGGCTCACCGACCATCGTAGACACGCCACCCAAAGCAGTACCTACCCCGGCATGCATTAATAAGTTGCGCAAGAAACCACGGAAAGCATCCAAATCAGCCCGCGATAACTCGACGACTTCATGGTCAACTGTGTGATCATGCGGATCAACGAAGGTCTTGCCTGACGAAATCTTATGATAAATCGCATAGAAGCCGACACCGACCCCGATGATCACCGCAATGACGGTCAGCGCGTCCAAAAAGGCCGATAAAAACGCCGACATTAAAACAAAAGCCAATGAAATCATTGTCTTTGAACGCACGCGGATCAAAAGCTTGGTAAACACAAATAAGAGCAGATCTTTGACAAAGTGAATACCGGCCACCATGAAGACCAGGAGCAGGATTACTTCAATATTAATCGACACTTCGTGCATGACTTTTTCAGTGCTGGTCATGCCCATTGCAATCGCCTGGATCGCCAGTAAACCACCGGGCAGCAGCGGGTAACATTTTAACGCCATCGCCAGGGTGAAAATAAACTCTATGACCAGCAACCAGCCGGCGACATAAGGATTCTGAATAAAAACTAAAGGATTCAGAAACATAAACGCGATAATGGTGAGTTTGTACCAGTTGGGCGACTGCCCGAGGAAATTGGTGTAAAGCGCAAGCGCCATGCCTGATGGTTTCATAGAGGATCTCACTTGTTATTATCTGATTTATTCGTTAACAGCTTACAACCAACTTTGAATGTAGCGTAATTGCGCTGTTTCGCCTGTGCAACCAGTAGGTCAGGCAGGCAAAAGTCCCGAAAAACATCAACGACGTCAGTTTCTTATACCCGAGTTCAGGGAAAAATGTCTATGGCAGCCGCATGACAATTATGAATACCGACTGAAATTTGCGACCAATAAACTGAGGTTACCGTTGGCAGTGACAGTACAAGCAGCGCAATACAAAGCGCCCGTGCAAAATGAAAAACCCGGCCAGGCAGCCGGGTTTGGTGGTCGAGCAATTATCTCACTGATGCATCATCATTTTTTATCAAGCAGCGACAACACAAATGTATATTCCTCAGCCACTTCTTTCAAGCGCGAGAACCGGCCGGACTTACCACCATGCCCCGCTTCCATATTGGTGCGGAATAATAATGGCTGCGCATCGGTTTTATGAGTTCTGAGCTTAGCAACCCACTTCGCCGGTTCAAAATATTGCACCTGAGAGTCATGCAAACCTGTGGTGACCAGCAGCGCCGGGTACGCCTGTTTTTTCACCTGGTCATAAGGGGAATACGACAACATATAGTCGTAATAAGCTTTTTGTTTCGGATTGCCCCACTCGTCAAACTCGTTGGTCGTCAACGGGATGGATTCATCCAGCATCGTGGTCACCACATCCACAAAAGGCACATGCGCCACCAGACCACGATATTTTTCCGGCGCCATATTGGCCACAGCGCCCATCAATAAACCACCGGCACTGCCGCCCATACCAAAGACTTTGTCTTTCGCCGCGTACTGGTTTTTGACCAGATAATCAGTGACGTCGATGAAGTCAGTGAAGGTGTTGATTTTTTTCAGCAGCTTACCGTCTTCATACCAGTGGCGGCCCATTTCCTGGCCACCACGGATATGAGCGATGGCATAGACAAAACCACGGTCAACTAATGACAATACGCTGGAGCGGAAGCTCGGTGCCGTCGAAGAACCATAAGAACCATAAGCGTATTGATACAGCGGCGCTGAGCCATCTTTTTTAAAGCCTTTGCGGTATAACAAACTCACCGGCACTTTAGTGCCATCACGGGCTTCCGCCCAGACCCGCTCGGTCACGTAGTTCGTGCGGTCAAATCCACCCAGTACTTCCTGCTGTTTCAGTAATTTTTTCTCGCCGGTTTTCAGATTCACTTCATAAATCGAATTCGGCGTGGTCAGCGAGGTGTAGCTGTAACGCAGCCATTCAGTGTTTTGTTCCAGATTCACGTCGGTTGATGCGACATAAACCGGTTCATCGGAGCTGATATAACTGGCTTTGGCCGGGTTTTGCCACGGCAACACCCGAATGCGGTTGATGCCTTCACTGCGCTCGTTGATGGCCAGATAATCATTAAATAGCTGAAATGATTCAATAAATACATTTTTGTCGTGTGGCAGCAATTCGGTCCAGCGGGAACGATCGCCGATTTGGTCATCTGCTACAGCCATCATGCGGTTATTAGGTGCATTCCAGTCGGTACTGATGATCCAGCGTTTACCTAAATGGTCGGCTTCATATTTAAAATCGCGTTGGCGCGGTGCCAGTGCTTTAAACTCTCCGGTTGGCTGACTCGCCGGTAACACCCGAATTTCAGAAGACACAGTACTGCCGAGCCACAACACGACAAACTGGTCATCGCTGCTGTTACCAATACCGGTATAGAAACTGTTGTCTTTTTCTTCGTACATCAGCACGTCTTTGGCAACTGCTTCACCGAGCTGATGGCGGCGGATTTTGTTACCTAACAAAGTCTGTTTGTCTTTTTCAATATAAAACAGATGTTTACTGTCGGAAGACCAGGCGAGCGAGGCTTCCACACCAGTTAAGACGTCAGGTAAATCTTTACCTGTTCTGAGGTCGCGGATCCGCACTGTGTACTGGCGGCGCCCATTGGTGTCTTCGGCATAAGCCAGCAGATTCTGGTCGGGGCTGACGGCATAATTCCCAATCTGATAAAAGTCTTTGCCGGCTGCCATTTTATTCACATCCAGCAGCACTTGCTCTTGACCGGTTTTCAGCACTTTACGCAGATAGATCGGATACTGCTGACCGGTTTCAAACCGGCTATAAAAACTGTAATCACCTTTTTTTGCCGGAACAGAACTATCGTCCTGCTTAACCCGACCGATGATTTCATCAGTCAGGGTTTTCGTCAAATCCTGATATTTACCGGCATATTGCTGGTAATAAGCATTTTCTGCCTGCAGATGTGCCAGCACTTTGGGGTCCTGGCGTTTGTCATCACGCATCCAGTAATAAGGATCGACCCGGTCGCCGTGCGGTGATTTCACGGTATAAGGCACTTCTGCCGCCACCGGCGCCTGTACCGGCTGACTGGCCTGACTCAGCCCGCTGATCAGCACGGCACTGGCCCCAAGCAATGTGGTCCACGGTAAGTTTGCTTTGTTCGCCATATTTGTTTCCTGTTATTTTTTTGCTTCATGCTTTTGCTGTTATAACCTTGCTTATTTAACATGTCTGCCACAACACTGCCCAGAGGAATGCGGCTAAATCCCGGCCATTGCAGGCGATAAAAGTGTAAGGAAGGATTATTTCCGGCCTTAATCGCTTAAGTTGCCAACTGTTCCGGCATTCAGTATTCACAAAGCAGAATTTCTGCGCTTATATTAATGAGATACATCACGCAGGAAACCATTATGGCTTTAATGACTGTAGCCGAAGTAGCGGCTTTTTTATCAATTCAGGATATCCGGGTCGAACGACTGGCGCGGGAAAATTTATTAGTTCCGGCAGGCAAGGACGACGCAGGAAAACCGATGTTTGAGGAGGAAGACGTCAAACGCTATAAGGTTTTAGCTGAGCGGCTTGGCGGGATCTGACAACGGTACTTGTAACTGGCGCAACATAGTTTGCGCCAGTTTCGCTTTGTCGGTGCCGCCCTCCAGCGATTTGTACCACAACCAACAAAATCCGCTGTATAACAAAGTTGCAAATTGCAATCGCTGTGCCAATGCCTGACGCGCCTCTGGCCGAAATTGCAGGTACAGACTCAGCAACTGCTGCTGTTCTGCATCATTAAGCTGAAGATTCAGACACAAAGCTGCCAAATCAAAAGCACTGTCCGCCTGCTGACAATATTCGTAATCAATCAACCATAGTTGCTGATGCTGCAACAGAATATTGCCGCTGTGTAAATCCATATGGCAGAGCACCTGGTCGCCCGGCAATTGTGCAAACAAAGCAGCCGCCTGACGTAAACGCTGCCAATCCTGTTCATCCTGTTCTGACCAGGGCTGTTGCTCCACCTTGTCGCGCAGCTGCTGCAGATAGACAAAAGGGTCCAGCACTGCAGTCTGCACTTTTAACTTGTGCAGCCGCACTATTTTTTCGACCAGCTGCAGCAGATGGGAATGATGTAATTCCCAGTCAAAATGCCGGCTGTGGGTCAGAAAATCGCTGATTAAGATGCGTTGATGGTTGTTCAAACAAAGCGGCGCCGGCGCGACGCCCACAGCAGCAGCGGCATGCTGACAGCGCAGTTCCTGCTGCCGGCAGACTCCGGCCACACCGGGTCTGTAGTGCCGTACCAGATAGTGTCCACGCTGGGTATGCACATAATAATTATCGTTAGTGCTGCTGGCCGCCAGCTTTTGCAGCGCCAGCGGCAGGTGATTAGCAAAAAACTCTAGCCGCTGACACAGATGCCAGATGCGTTGTTCAGTTGCTGTTGCCGGTAGTTGCTGCGCCATGCGATATATCCCGAAGCTGCGGTCAGCGTATAAATAACAAAAAGCGCACTGAAAAAATACAGATCTTTTTGCAGATACATATAAATCGATGCCGCATCAATCACTATCCAATACAACCAGTTCGACACCACTTTTTTCGCCACCAGATAGGTCGTCACCACCGCAAAACAACTGATTTGCGCGCCGAGCCAGGCAAAATCGGTACTGGTGTAGTACTGCATCAGAAAACCCAGACACAACCCCGCCACCGCTGTCAGGCTAATCAGCCACAGATGTTGTTGCCAGCGCCACTCGACCACTTGCTGCGCCTGACCACTCTGGTTACGTAATTGCTGCCAGTTCCACCAGCCATAGAGCGCCATACCGGCGTAATACAGCTGCAGCAGCGCATCGGTATACAAATTGGCACTGAGCATAATTTGCAGCGTCAGCACAGTACTCGCCAATGCCGCTGGCCAGCACCACAAACTATGGCGAATGGCCAGTACTGTGTAGGACAGCGCCAGCACTGTCGCAATCAGCTCCAGCGCCGTCTGTAGCTGCCACTGGTTCAGCAGTTGCTGCCAGAGTTCCATCATGGCCGCAGATCACCGTGCAGGAACTTCACCACAAACACCACTTTGCCATAACGTTCAAACGACCAGCGGATACAGCGCTGCAGTGCCGCCATCACGGTATCGTATTCGCCAAAAACCTGCGTGCTCATCGTATTGGTCAGCACATGCAGACCCGCTTCTTTATTCAGCTCTTCAATAAAACCTTTAATCGGTTCGATGTAATCGCTGGTCAGTGGATATTTACTGATTTCGATAGAAAGTTGCATGTCGATATCCTTCTAATGGGTTCAGAACTGATAAGTGGCCGTCAGGCCAATCCGGCGCGGTTCGCCAAACTGCTCGTACAGGTGGTCGCTATAGCCATCACGCGGGTCGTTACCAAAATAGAATCCGCGCACACCGTAAGTTTCATCTAATAAGTTGCGGCTCCATAAAGCCAGTTCCCACTGTGACCACTGATAGTTGGCACGCAGATTCAGTAAGTTACTGTGTGCGGCGCGGATATTCTCCGAGTCTGAATAGTAGTAACCGTCTTTATGAGCAAATTGTGCCGAAATTTGCAGCGCTTCCAGCGGCGACCAATCTGCCCCAACACTCAGCTGATACTCCGGTGCCTGAGCCTGTGCGCGGCCGCTCATATCAAGCCCGGCTTTGGTGACAAAACCGCGGATCTCAGATTTAAGCACAGCTCCACTGACATGCAGGACCACTGCAGGGTTTAGCTGCCAGCGGTTTTCTGTTTCAAGACCATAGTTGCGCCCGCTGAAAGCGTTATCGATATAGCCGACAAACTTAGTACCCTGGTTAATCCAGGCTTTGAGCTGCATGTCATCGCGCCACATATAAAATGCCGATACGCGACTGACCAGCGTGTGGTCGGCATTTTGCCCTTTGACGCCAAACTCCGCATTGATCAGCTGTTCCGGTGCAAAAGTAGATTTACTGAGTAGGAAATCCTTTAACCCGATCAGTTTGGGGTTCAATGTTTCTGCCAGAGCTTCACCGTTAACTCCACCGACTTTGTAACCTTTAGAAACTAAACCATAAATCTGGCTGAGTGGGCTGACCTGATACGCCAGGCTGAGTTTACCGCCCCACATCTGGTCATCACCGTCGGTATCAATACCATTGTTGTCACTATATTCGTCCTGATATTGCTCCAGGCGGCCGCCGTAAGTCAGGGTTAAATCCGGTGCCAGCTGTTGCTGATTTTCCGCATACAGGGCCAGATTTTGTCGTTCGAAATCACTGATAAAACTCTGCTCAAGCCAGGTATATAACCGCGTTAAATCAATATCTTGCTGACTTGCGTACAAACCAGCGACCCAGTTATGCCCCTGCTGATTTTTACTGATAAAACGTTGTTCCAGACTCAGAAAATCACGGTCACGCAGATATTGATCCGTTGACGAATATTCGTCCGGATGCAGGCCAACATAACCCCAATCTTCGTCGTAACCATAATCGGTGTCCGCTTGAAGCAGACTGAGCTGGGTCAGGCTATCCACGCTGGTAAAGCCCTGATATTGCAATTTCAGCGCGCTGGCATCGACATCTTGTCTGTCCTGCCCTGGTTGGTCCGACAGCGTGGTGCGGTTACGGTCCAGTGAAAACGCATCATAACCATTGTCGATATCGTGGTGGTTCCACAACCAGTCCAGCGTCAGATCCTGATTCGGCTGGTAACGGGTTTTCAGCCGGAAGGTGGTTTCATTAATGCCGTTCGTGTCTTCGCGCTTAAGAAAATCGTTGTGGATAAAACCGTCCGATTGTTGCCGGTCAGCCACCAGACGCACAGCCAGTTGCTCAGTCAGTGCCTGGTTCAGCATCATATTGGCTTGCCAGCTGTCGTAATTCGCTGCAGTCAGTTGCAGCCGCCCTTCGCTGGCAAACACCGGATCCGCCGTTTGCAGATTCAGCATACCGGCCAGCGCATTGGCACCAAAGCGGGTCGCTTCAGGGCCACGGAATACTTCGAGTTGTGCCGTGTCGGCCAGCGACAACAGCCCCAGCGCTGAATAATCAATGCCATCTACCAGCAAGCCGACCGAAGGATTGATATTGTCGACAAACTCACTACGCTCGCCAACGCCACGCATTTGTAAAAACCGGCTGCGCGATGCGCCGGCCGAGGCATTTAAATTGGCAATATTGGCAAGTAAATCATCAAGATGCTGCGCCGACTGGCGTTTGATATCGCTATCGCCCAATACCACGACGCTGCCTGGTAATTTTTGCAGATTGGTCTGACGAAAATCGCCATGTACTTCAATGCGTTCGACATCCTGCACTGTGACGGCCTGTTCTTCAGCCTGTAATGCGCCGGACACCAGCAAAGCAATAGCCGAAAACGCAGGCAACAATGGTAAACGCTGTGGAGTAACAGCAGAAGTTAAAGAGTCAGATAAAGGCGAGAAGGCACGTAACATCAATTTGCTCCGGTAAAGACCGGGATCACGCGCGCGCAGCTGGAAGTTTTCACACCATCCCTCCGCCGGTATGACCCGGATCAGGTTCTAAGGGTTTGCCTTGCGGCATCTCAGCTTTCGCACCCCTTGGTTTGGCCGGCAGTTTAGCGGCTTTTATGATCAGTCGCAAGAAAGCAGAAAAATTCATCTGGGTACAAACTGGCAAAATAATTATCTGCAGCTAGGGTTAAACAGAACGTCATTTTTGACGTGCAGTTATAACAAGAGGAAAATTATGAAAAAAAGTCTTATCATCCTGCTGGCAGCCGGGGCTCTGACCAGCAACATCGCTTTTGCGGAAGAAGCAGAAGAGGTC